>CAYIQV010000019.1:0-12013 GCA_964365635.1 uncultured Acidiferrobacteraceae bacterium | reverse complement strand
CGAGTAGTAATAGCCGGTGTGATCGCCAAATGGTCCTGCGAGCGCCTCTTCATCCGGCTCCACAACCCCATCCAGCACGAACTCGGCCGAGGCCGGGACGTGCAGCGCGGCATGACCACAGGACACTACCTCGCTACGCGCGCCGCGCAGCAGACCCGCAAACTGAAATTCCGAAAGCGTGTCGGGGATCGGCGTGACGGCTGCCAGCAGCGTCGCCGGGTCGGCGCCGATCACGACCGCCACCGGGAAACGCTTGCCCGGGTTCGCCTCCTTCCATTCACGGAAATCGATCGCCCCGCCGCGGTGGTGCAGCCAGCGCATGATCACCCGGTTTTTGCCGATCACCTGCTGGCGGTAAATGCCGATGTTCTGCCGCTCCTTGTACGGGCCTTTGGTGACGACCAGGCCGAAGGAAATAAGCCGCCCGGCGTCCTCGGGCCAGCAGGTCTGGATCGGCAACCGTGACAGGTCTACCGCATCGCCTTCGATCACATTTTTCTGGCACGGGGCGTCATTCACCACGCGCGGCACCACATGCAGCAATTGCCGGAAACCGGGAAGCTTGTCGAACGCATCGCCGATCCCGCGCGGGAGTTGCGGTTCTTTCAGGAAGGCCAGCAACTTGCCGACCTCGCGCAATTCCTCGATCGATTCGCGGCCCATGGCCTGCGCCACCCGCCGCGTGGTGCCGAAGAGGTTTCCCAACAGCGGAATGTCCGAGCCTTTCGGTTTTTCAAACAGCAGTGCTGGACCCCCGGCCCGCAGCGTACGCTGGCAGATTTCCGTGATCTCGAATCGCGGGTCCACCGGCACGGAGATACGCTTCAGTTCGCCTTGGCCCTCCAGATGGGTAATGAACTCGCGCAGGTTTTGATATTTCATGGGACGCTCACAATAGGGCGCATAACAGGAACAAGACTTGATGCAGATCAACCTTCCTTAACCACGAAAGCTGATATAAAGAAGCTCTTTTCCGCCACCGGACCGCCATGCTGCCGAACCCGCTGTCTGTGCCACTCAGGTTGCTGCCCGATGCCGTGCACGCGGAGATCCTGACACGTACCTTTAATCACCTGCTGCGTGGGCAGCCCATCGCGGCACGTCTGCCGGAACTCCATGGCAAAACCGTGTGCATCGATATCAAGGATACCGGGAGCCGTATCCACTTCCGGATCGACGGCAACCGCTTGCGCCCCGCCCCGCCGGGGGCCACCGATGTCCGCATCAGCGGCACGGTCGCGGATTTCTGGCAGCTCGCCACCCGCCGTGAAGACCCGGACACCCTTTTCTTCAGCCGCCGCCTGTGCATCGAGGGCGACACGGAAACCGGGGTACACGTAAAGAACCTGCTCGATGCGCTCGAATACGACTGGGAGGCACACTTCCGGGACGTGCTGGGCAATCAATTAGGCAACATGGCCGCGACCGTATTTCAGCGCACGCTCGGCAAACGCCTCAGCGCCAGAAGCGGCGTGCGTTAGAAAAATCAAACAAGATTCTCCCCCAACCCTCTTACTCGCGCCATACCTGATCCATCCCCGGTGCGTTGTGCCAATATCCGTCACAGGTACCGGCCACGAGGTGGGGCGCAACCGCCGTTGACGCCTCGGACGGACTCAGGGCGCCATCCAGCGCCCGGCGGAAGGCCTCGATGATTTCAAACATGCCCTGGCTCTGCGGCGCCAGCCGCAGCACATCGACGTTCAGCGCCTCGAACGCGCTGATTTCGTGTATCAGGTTGTAGGTTCCGCCCGACTGCATCTGGATGCCGTTCACATTGAGAAAGGACTGCGCGTCGCGCGTGCGCAGCGGCATCCCGTCCGGATACTGGGCACAGCGAAAGTCGCAGTCATCCTTGGGCAGATTGTGCGCCCGTGCGGTGAAACAGCGCGCGGAAAAGGAAAGCGGCAGCCGCCCGAAGGCAAACACCTCGGTCTCCATTCCTGGCGGACGGCTCGACTGGATCGCCGCGAGCGTTTCGCGATCCAGCTCCATGGGCATCACCCAGCGGCGCGCGCCGGCTTGCGCCATGAGGCCGAGCGTGCGGCTGTTGTACACGTTGACATGCGGCCCGACGATAAACGGCGCGCGCCCGGAAAGCATATTCACCGCCGCCATGTCATTGGCCTCGACCAGGAAACGGCCATTCCCGGTAATCGTGCGCATGTACGACAATTCCGATTCGGCCTCCACCAGGGTCAAGGTCGACAATACGACTTCCTTGCCGGCGGCGCTAAGGCGCTCGCCCAACTCCAGCCAATCCGGTAGCCGCAGCGCGCGGCGTTTGGAACAGACGGTTTCGCCGAGGTACACGATATCGACCGGCGCGTCGGCCATGCGCGCATAGAAATCGAACGCGCGCTCGCGGTCCCAGAAATACTGGATCGGTCCGAGCGCGAGTTTCATTGCCAGGGACGCGTGTAGGCGCCGAGGGTGTGGCAGCGTCCCTCGGCCACGTTGTCGAGTTGCGTCAGCCATTCACGCCGTGGGGTGAAATCCACCGGATTCGCGGCGCAGGCATCGATGGCGGCGCGCAGCGTGCGCGTGACCTGCGCCACGTAGGCCGGGCTGCGCTGGCGACCTTCGACCTTGATCGCGGCTACCCCGGATTGATACAGCGACGGCAGGATGTCGAGCACGTTGAGGCTGGTTGGCTCCTCCATCGCGTAATATACGTTGCCCTCCACCTCAAACCGCCCCTTGCACAACGTCGGGTAACCGGCCGGTTCCTCGGGCGCGTAGACATCGATCAACACGCCGTTCAAACGCGAACGGCGGCCGCTGGCCGACTCTTCCCATTGCACGCTCTTGGCGGGCGAACACACGCCGCTCGAATTCGGCGACTCGCCGGTGACGTAGGAAGACAAGGTGCACCGGCCCTCCACCATCACGCACAGGCTGCCAAAACCGAAAACCTCCACCTCCACGTTTACCCGCTTCATGACGTTCTGCACCTGCGTCAGCGACAGCACCCGCGGCAACACCACGCGCTGCACGTTGAAATGGCGCGCGTAAAAATCGATGGCCTCGTGGCTGGTGGCCGAGCCCTGCACCGACAGGTGCAGGCGCAGCTGGGGATGGGTCTGCGTGCAGTAATCCATGAGGCCCGGGTCCGCCAGGATCAGGGCATCGATATCCAGCGTCGCCGCCTGATCCACGGCGCTGCGCCATTTTTCCCACTGCCGCGGTCGCGGGTAGGTGTTGAGCGCGAGGAATACGCGCGCACCGGCGCGGTGGGCATAGGCAATCGCCTGCCGTGCTTCGTTCATGTCGAAGTTGAGTCCGGGGAAGTTGCGCGCGTTGGTACCGTCACGGAAACCGATGTACACCGCATCGGCGCCGTTATCGACCGCGGCCTTGAGCGCCGGCATGCTGCCGGCCGGGCAGACCAGTTCCATCTTTCTGTTGGCTGTCATTCCTGCAAGAAGGCCTAACCCACGACGTCGAGCACGCGGCGACGGAAATTCACCTTTAAGTCTTTAGCGATTTTCTCGCACGCGGCGATGTCTACGTCCGCCAGTCCGTCAATGGCCGTCAGCGTAATATCGGGAACGAAATCGCGTGCGCGACGGACAAAATCGAGCATCGCCCCGTAGGCACCGGGCAGTGCCGGACGGCAGTGACGATTATAGACCTCCTCGTTCTGGGCATTAAGCGAGATGGATAACGCATCGATCAAACCCTCGAGATCCGGGGTCACATCGCGCCCGTACACCAGGTTGGCCAGACCGTCGGTGTTGAGGCGAATGCGCCGCGCCCGGCTGCGCAGATGCGTGGCCACCTTGAGCATGGTGTAGAGGCGCAGGCTTGGCTCGCCGAGCCCGCAGAACACGACCTCGCGATATTCTTCCGGGTTGCCCACCGCCAGGATAATTTCCTTAAGCGTCGGCTCGCGCCGCAGACGCAACGCATAATTCTGCACCGTCCATTCGCCATTGAACTTCGGACAAAAAGTGCAACGCAGGGTGCAGCGGTTGGTTACGTTAAGATAACGATTGCCGTGAAGGGTGTAGCCGATAGTCGGTATCGGCTCCGCCATTTGCGCGGAGCCTCGCGGGTCGGACATGATTTCTGCCTCTTCGCCAAAAACGGTGAATCATAGTCACAGGATGAATCCGGGCGCTTGATCCAGATCAAAGACGGATCCGGCGTGCGCAAGGACCACTGATTTTTGGCAGAATTACCGGGAGGCGGGTGCGGCCGTGATCTGGTAGACCGCGTGGCAGGCCACGCACTTTTTCATGACCGCATTCACCTGCTGGAGCGAATGGCGGGCGTCCCCCAGGGCTTCCGCATCCATGGCGATGCGATCGAAATCCGCATGCACCCCATGTCCCAGCGTTTTGAACTCAAGGGGAAGTTTGGCCGCGAGTGTTGCCGGCACATCTTTTGTTGCCGCCATGCCCAGCGGGCGCGCGGCCTTCACAATCGCCGCCGTGTCGCCGCGGTCCGCGGCTTCCAACACGATTTGTACCGCGGAGAGCAACTGGCGCATTTCATTCAACACCAACGCCCGTTCGGCCGGATCGAGGACCACGGCCTGCCTCCCGTCCACGGCGGTTTCGGTCTTGCCCAACACCAGAAACTTGAACAACAAACCGACGATGGTGAGCAAAAGCAGACCGATGATGGTCCAATAGACGGCAACGTTGGTTTTGCGCATTACTTTCTCCAAAAAGCCAAGGAGACTATAGAAAGACGGGATACCCCGCCTTGATGCATATCAACACAGATTATCAAGGGTTATGTTTGCTTCGCTGACAAGAATACCATGATCAGCCGAACAACCGTTTCAGGGATTCCAGATAAGACTTGGCTTGCGCGTCGTCTTCGGTCGGCGCCCAACCTACCTTTTCCTCGGGAGTAAGCGGCTTGTAGGGGCCAGCCTTGGATTCAAAAAAGAGGCTGCCGGGTGCAAGCGCGACCAGCGAGTGGAACACGCCGTGGGGAATATTCACGCCGATGCTCTCGCCCTGCGGCTCAATCACGGCTTTGCCGGTGACGGCGCCCGTGCTGTCAAAAAACACCACGCCGAGTTTTCCGCGCACGGCGACGATGGTTTCGTCCTTACTCGGATCGTCATGGCAGTGAGGCGGGATGTATGAATCCGGTTCCATGGCATTAAGCAACCGGTGGCTGGCCTCATGGTCGGACATATGAAAATTGTAATTCTTGCGGCGGCGCGGGGATTCATTGGCGGACTGACTGACTTTGTCCAGCAAACCACGGTCGATAATCTCAAATTGTTTCATGCACGGATACCTGTGTGGACAATAACAAGCCGATCATAACAAAATCAACGCCGCCTTAACCCTGCCTGTCTACTGTCAGGTTACGACAAAAGGTTTCGCGTATCCGCAGGCTGGCGATAAATGCGGCCACGGCAAAAGCGAACGACAGCCACAGGCCGTTGTGGTAATCGTTCAAGCTGTAGCGACGCACCCCTTCCACCAGCGTTCCGTCCCAGGTGAGATCCATCAACCCGCCGAAGGCCGGCTGCAGGATAGCGGCGCCCAGAAACACGCCGGTGTTCACCAGCGCGATGGCCATGCCCGCCACCGAGGGCGCGACCACTTCCTTGGCGGCACCGAAGGTGACGATGAACCCGCCCGCGGCAAAACCGAGCAAGCCATACACCACAAAACCGGATATTCCCGGCCCCCACGGCAAAAGAATCAACGCCAGCCACATGAGACACGACGCGGCACAGGCCACAACAATCACCGGCTTGCGCCGGCCGATACGATCGGACAACCAGCCCATCATCATGGCGCTGATGGCAAATCCGGCGAGAGACGCCGTGGTGTAAAGCGATGCCTCGCCGCGTGAAAGGCCAAACACATCGCGCAAGAACGGAACGCCCCAGAGCCCGACAAACGCCAGAAATCCACCGATCATACCGAGGTTCACCCAGAAGCCCGGCCACACTTCACGCCGGCGCGCCACGCTTTTCAATTCACGCCACCAGTGATGCGCGCGTGGCGGATGCGCAGCCCTGCCCTCGATTTCACGCAATGAGGGAAAACCGGCGTCTTCCGGGCGGTTGCGTACGAAAAGAAATGTCAGCACTGCCAGCAGGAGCGAGGCGATTCCCGCGCCGACAAACACGTCACGCCAGGAATACAGCAGGAGCAGCGCCGCCAGCGGCCCGGCGGCGAGTATGGCGCCGATGTTCCCGAGCAGAATCGTGAGACCGCTGATCATGCCGTAGCGCCGTTCGCTGAACCACACGGTGTTGCTGCGCATCAAGCCAACGAACACAACCGACACACCCAGCCCGACCAGAAAGCGCCCGAGCGAGGCGATGCCGAAATCCGGTGCCAGCCCAAACAGGATCGAACCGCCTCCGGCAATCAACGCGCCCATGCCGGCACTCACACGCGGCCCAAGCGTATCGGCCAGCACCCCGGCCGGGATTTGCATGATGGTGTAAATGTAATAGTAAGTCGCGGCGAGCGAACCCAGCGCCGCGCCGGAGGTCTGGAATGCCTGCATTAGATCGCCGGCCACCACGCCCGGCGCGATGCGGTGGAAAAACACCAGCATGTAGGAAACGACAAGAACCGCATACACGCCCCAGCGCACCGCGTGAAAACGCCGCTGCTCCGCCGGGGTAAGGGGTTTATGTTTCAGGGTGAGCCTACTTCTTGTCCTTCAGTAAATCCTGAAGCGCGGCGAAGGGATTATGTGTCGCCGCTTTCTTCTTCTCGCCGCCGAGCACAATACCCTCGCCCTGCAACAAATGCGCGAAGCGCTGGTGTTCGTTGTCGTGACAATAGAGACAAAGGTTTTCCCAGTTGCTGCCGTCGGATGGGTTGTTGTCGTGGTTGTGGTCCTTGTGGTGCACCGTCAGCTCGTGCAGGTTTTCACGGGTGAAGTGACGGCCACAACGGCCACATACCAACGGGTGCAGCTTGAGCGACTGCTCGCGGTATCCCGCGAGGCGCACATCACGATCCTTGTGCGCCTTGGCTACCAGTTTGTCCAGCTTGCTGTTGTTTAACTGGTCGCCGGGTTTGCGCGATCCGGAATTATTGCTTGCCATGGTTTGTTTCAAATAGATTCGTTTCGCCGATTATAAAGACATGGCATGATGCCGGGAACCCGATTCCTCTGATTTCCCGCCGATGCCCATGAATGACTTGAGCCTGTGGGGTCTTTTCCTGAGCGCCTTCGTCTCCGCCACGCTGTTTCCCGGCGGCTCCGAGGCCGTGCTCGCCCTCCTCGCGCACGAACACAGCTACAATCCTTGGGCATTGTTCGGTATCGCCACAGCAGGCAATACTCTGGGCGGCCTCAGCACCTGGCTGCTGGGTTGGCTGCTGGCGCGCAAATACCCGCTCGACCATCCGCGCAAGGCCAGCCAGCAGCGCGCCATTACCCACCTGCAAAAATGGGGCAGCCCGTTGCTGCTGCTTTCGTGGTTGCCGGTAGTGGGCGATCCGCTGTGTTTCGCAGCGGGGTGGTTGCGGATGGGCATTCTGCCCGCCGCCCTCTTCATCGCCGCGGGCAAGGCGGCGCGTTATGCCGTGATTATGTTTCTGGTCTGAGGGCTGTTATTTCCGCAGCACTTCGACTTGCTGGACGATGGCCTCGATTGATGGCATCCCTTTGGATATGCCCGTAGCGATCAGCTTATTACCTTCGATCCTGCCCACGACAAATGAGGGCGTACCGGAAATACCAAGGCGGCGCGCCTCCTGCACATCCCGGTAGATCGCCTGCCGCGGCGCCGCATCGTTCAAACAGGCGGAAAACTTTTGCTCGTTGAGTTTGAGTCTGCGTGCGAGTTCCGGATACAGCGCGTCGCGCAACAGATTGGCAAACAGCGCCTGGTGCATGTCCCAGAACCGGCCCTGCGCGTGCGCGCATTGTGCGGCAATGGCGGCGGGCGCAGCCTGTGCGTGGATCGACACCAGTGGGTAATCCTTGTGGACATACCGCACCACGCCGGTATCGATATATTCCTTCTTGATCTGCGGTAGCAACTGCGTTTGTGAGGTACGGCAGTAGGGGCATTCGTAGTCGGAAAACTCGACGATGCCGATCTTCGCGGTATCACTCCCGAGTGTCGGGCTGTCGTCCAGGTCCACGCTTGGTTTGGACAGCTCGATGGCAGTCACCGGACCATCCTTCTGGACCATGCTCGATGAACTGGCGCTGCGCTCCGGCATTTTCGAATTGCCTGCCACAGGCGCAGATGAGGTGCACGCCGCCAGCAGTGTGCTGATCGCCAGCGCGCACACCGGCATCCAGGATAACGTCAGGGTTTTTATGTTCATGCTTTAAGGAAAACGATCCGTATGGCCGTTTCCACAGTGTAGCAGCGATTCTTCCTCAACTGCGGCCGTACACCGGCACGGCCGCACCGGTAACCGAACGCGCTTCGTCTGACAGCAGAAATGCGATGACACTGGCGAGGTCTTCCGGTGGAACCCAAGTGGAAAAATCCGCCTTGGGCATGTCTGCGCGGTTTTGCGGCGTATCAATGGTGCCCGGCACGACGCAGTTGACGTTGACGCCGCGTGTCTTGAGTTCACCCGCCAGGCTTTCCGTGAGTCGCAGCACCGCTGTCTTGGCGGCGCTGTAGGCGGCGTAGTTGGGGCTGCCCTGAAAGGCGTTGCGGCTCGCAATGTTGATAATGCGCCCGCTTTGCGCCTTGAGCATGTACGGAATCACCGCGCGGCAGGCATTGAGCGTGGTGCGGACGTTAATGTCATACAGAAAATCCCATTCAGCGAGATCAGTTTCGTGCACCGGCTTGCCGCCACGAAATCCGCCGATGGTGTTCACCAGCCCGTCCAGTCGTCCGAAACGCTTGTGGGCCTCGGCCGCCATCGCACTCACCGCCTTGGCATCGGTCATGTCGATATCGCCCGCGAGCCAGTGCTGGGCGGAACCCTTCAGGTCGGCATAGGCCTCACGCAGCCGATCGCTCGACCGGTCTACCAGAACCGTCTTGCCGCCCTGCGCCTGTACGCGCCCGGCTACGGCGCGGCCGAGATTGCCGACCGCCCCCGTGATGATCACTATCATGTCTTTCAGATTCGACATACTCATCTGCTCCATTCATCAATGAATCTTCAAGTACACCAAACGCTAACACCAAATTCCGTTTACCACAGGAAGACGGTAGAGTAAGCACATGTCCTACGTCGTGCAAATCACAAATCTGCGCAAACAATACAACGACCGGGAGGTCGTGCGCGGGATTGATTTAAACGTGCAGGCCGGGAGCTGTTTCGGCCTGCTCGGGCCGAACGGCGCGGGCAAAACCACCACACTGCGGCTGCTGCTCGGCCAATCGCCCATCAATGGCGGGGAAATCCGCGTCTTGGGTCTGCCGATCCCGGAAGCGGGCCGGGCAGTGCGCGCCCGCACGGGTGTGGTGCCGCAGATGGACAACCTCGACCCCGACTTCACCGTCGCGGAAAACCTGCGCATCTATGGCGGCTACTTCGGCATTGAGGCCGGGATGTTACGAAATCGCATCCGCGAGCTGCTTGAGTTCGTCGGCCTCACGGACCGCGCCGATGCCCGCATCGCCACGCTCTCCGGCGGCATGAAGCGGCGACTGACCATCGCCCGCGCCCTGATCAACGACCCCGAACTCATTGTGCTCGATGAGCCAACCACCGGGCTCGACCCGCAGGCGCGGCACATGATCTGGACGCGGCTGCGCGACCTGCGCCAGGCGGGCAAGACCCTGCTGCTCACCACCCATTACATGGAGGAGGCCGAGCGGTTGTGCAATGCGCTGGTCATCATGGATCAGGGCCGGATTCTGGAACAGGGCGTGCCCACGGCGCTGATCAAAAAACACGTGGAACCGGAAGTGATTGAAGTGCGCGGCGAGAAGGCGCTGGCCCGCCGCGCGCTGGAAGCGGCCGGCGATGGGCGCTTCGATACCATCGGCGATACGTACTATTACTACACGCACGACGCCCGCGCGGTGGTGAAGCGGCTGGAAGGTATGCCGGAGCTCACGTTTCTGCACCGGCCGGCCAATCTCGAGGATGTGTTTCTGAAACTCACGGGACGAGAGCTGCGTGACTGACATGAAAATGCATCACGGTATGAATTTCACCCCTCACCCGCCCGCCGCCTTCGCGGCGGGCGGCCTCTCCCTCAAGGGGAGAGGCGGAAACAGTCGCTTCGATTGCTGTCCCGCGGTGGGCGATGCCCACCCTACATTCATTAATATATGGTAACCGTCTTCCTCCCTCGTTTTCGGGCCGCGGCATTTGCCGTGTGGCGGCGCAACGGCCTTGTCTGGCGCAAGCTCGCGGGGCCGAGCATTGTCATCAACTTCGGCGAGCCGTTTCTTTATCTGCTGGGGCTCGGCTATGGTTTGGGGCTTTTCATCGGCGAGATGATGAACATGCCCTACCTCACCTTCCTCGCCTCCGGCATTCTCGCGTCCTCCGCTATGAACACGGCGAGCTTCGAGTCGATGTTCTCGGTGTACACGCGCATGATCCCGCAGCGCACCTACGACGCCATCCTCACCACCCCGATCGAAATTCAGGATATTCTCGCCGGCGAAATGCTCTGGTGCGCCACCAAATGTGTCATCAGCGGCACCGCGATCCTGAGCGTGGCGGCCCTGCTGGGCGCGGTGCACGACTGGCATGCCCTGTGGGTGCCGCTGGTGATATTCCTGATCGGCCTGTGTTTCTCGGGGATGGGGCTCATCATGAGCGCGCTCGCGCCCGGTTATGACTTTTTCAATTATTACGTGACGCTGGTGCTCACGCCCATGTTCATCCTCTCGGGCGTGTTCTACCCGGTCAGCTCGCTGCCCGTGGCGCTGCAATCCCTGGTGCAGGTGCTGCCGCTCGCGCACGCGGTGGACCTCATCCGCCCGCTGGTGGCGGGGCTGCCGCTGAGCCATGTCCCGCTGCATCTCGCCGTGCTCGCCGGTTATGGCGTGGCCGGCTATCTGATCGCGGTACACCTGACGCGCCGGCGTCTGCTTGTTTAGGGAGCTTCCGATCAAGTCCGTTCGTGGTGAGTCTGTCGAACCACGAATCCATGGCGACCCTATAATGACCCTGTTTACTGCCTGCCGTTCACCCACCGACAGCCCAGGGCATGCTGAAAGACGCATTTATGGTAGGGTGTGCTGAGCGCTAGCGAAGCGCACCAAAACACCGTAACGGTGCGCAACGCTTCGCTTTTGTGCACCCTACGTTTGATTTGATCTTGGGGGTTACATGCCCTACGCGGATATCTCCGACCTGCCGGCTTCCGTGCGAAGCCACCTTCCGCCGCATGCGCAGGAAATTTATCTGGCCGCGTTCAACAACGCCTGGGAGGAATACGCCGCGCGCGCGGACCGCGAAGTGGTCGCGCACAAGGTCGCGTGGGCGGCGGTCAAGCATGTCTACGTTAAAATCGACGGTGAGTGGGTCAGGAAATAAGGGAGCATGAACCAACATGTCGTCATGCCGGCGAAAGCCGGCATCCAGTTATTAAATACTCTGGGCTCCGGCTTTCGCCGGAGTGACGGTTACTTCTAATACCTCGCCAACCCCTATGGATACCCGCAACGAAATCCCCGCACGTGATCTGGAACAATTTCATGCCCGCGCCATGGATATGATCGCCGAATCGCGGACCATCATCCGGGCGGCGGTGGCCACGGGTTTCGACGTCAAGAAGAAACCGGACGGCAGCTATGTCACGAACGTCGATCTCAAGGTGGAGGAACACCTGCGGGGACGGATACAGCGGCATTTCCCCGAGCACGGCATTATCGGCGAGGAATACCCGCCGACCCGGCCGGACGCCGCCTTTCAGTGGATCATGGACCCGATCGACGGCACCGAGGACTTTGTGTACCGCGTGCCGACCTTCGGCACCATCCTCGCCCTGCACTACCGCGGCCAGCCGGTAATCGGCATTCTCGACCACCCGATGCTCGACCTGTGCGTAAGTGCGGCCTACGGCCAGGGAACCCGTAAAAACGGCGAGCGTGTCATGCTCACCGACATCGACCTCGCCGCTATCG
>CAYIQV010000018.1:0-12328 GCA_964365635.1 uncultured Acidiferrobacteraceae bacterium | reverse complement strand
CGGCGTGGTGCTGGCCTGCAACAACTACGAGGTCATCGACATTGGCGTGATGGTACCAGCCGCGAAAATCCTTGAAGAGGCGAAGAAACACAACGCCGACATCATCGGCCTGTCGGGTCTCATCACGCCGTCACTGGAAGAGATGACCCATGTCGCCAAGGAGATGCAACGCCAGAATTTCAAGGTACCGCTCCTTATCGGCGGCGCCACCACCTCGCGCGTGCATACCGCCGTCAAGATCGCGCCCGGCTACGACGAACCGGTGCTGTGGGTGAAAGATGCTTCGCGCGCCGTGGGTGTTGCCAGCAGCCTGCTGTCGGACACGCTGCGCGCCGGCTTTCTCGCTAAACACCAGGCCGAATACGACGAAGTACGCACGCGCCATGCCGGCAAGCGGCAAAACGTGCGCATGCTCGACCTCGCCGGGGCCCGCGCCAACAAGTCGAAGATTGACTGGGCGCATTACACGCCGCCGGTGCCGGGGCGGCTTGGCATCAACACCTTCCAGAACTACCCGCTTGACGAACTGGTGCGCTATATCGACTGGATGCCATTTTTCATTACCTGGGAACTGCATGGAAAATATCCGGCGATCCTCACGGATGAAAAAGTCGGCAAGGAAGCGACAAAGCTCTACCACGATGCACAGGTATTATTGAAACGCGTGATCGCTGATCGCACACTCACGGCGAACGGCGTCATCGGCCTGTTCCCGGCCAACAGCATCGGCAACAATGACATTGAGGTATACGTCGATGAATCGCGGCGCAAGCTGCGCCTGACGCTCCATACCCTGCGCCAGCAGGATGAGAAACCGCCCGGCAAACCGAACCGTGCGCTGGCCGATTTCGTGGCGCCGAAAGTCACCGGCCTGGCCGATCACATCGGCGCGTTTGCCGTCGGCATTCACGGCGCCGACGAACTCGCGAAAAAGTATGAAAAAGCGCACGACGATTACAGCGCGATCATGGTCAAGGCGCTGGCCGACCGGCTGGCGGAGGCCTTTGCCGAATGCCTGCATGCGCGTGTGCGCCGCGAGTTCTGGGGCTATGCGACGGACGAAAAACTGGGCAATGACTCGCTCATCCACGAAGAGTACCAGGGCATCCGCCCCGCGCCCGGCTACCCCGCCTGCCCTGATCACACCGAGAAGGAACTGCTGTTCAAGCTGATCGAGGCCACGAAGAACTCCGGCATCACGCTCACGGAGAGCTTCGCCATGTGGCCAGCCTCGGCCGTGAGCGGATTTTATTTTTCACATCCCGAATCGCAATACTTCGCCGTGGGTAGTCTCGGCAAAGACCAGCTGGAAGATTACACGCGCCGGAAGAAAATGGATCTGGCGACAATGGAGCGTTGGCTGTCGCCAAACCTCGGCTACGAACCAGAATAAAAACAGGAGCGCGATTATGAATGACAAGACGAGCGAAGCAGGGCTACATTCTCCACGCTCCTGTTGACGGAGATTATCCTCTTACCAGATCACCGTTAACCACCCGCACGCTGTCACCGGGCCGGAAGCCGGGATCGCTCTGCTGGGTAAGGGTCCGGATACCGCCGTTACTCATGCGCACAATAACCTTGTAATGTGCGGATTTCTTCGAGCTCTTCTCGATTTCATTTCCGGCAACCGCCCCGCCAGCCGCGCCGGCGATGGTGGCCAGTCTTCTGCCATCACCCTTGCCGATCTGGCTGCCCACGGCCGCGCCGGCGATGCCGCCAATGATGGCGCCCGCGCCCGTACCCTCACCCTTTACTTCCACGACCTTGATCGAATCGATCACGCCGCAATCCGTACAGGACTTGGCGCTATCCTTCGATGAATGGGCGCTCGGGATCATCCCGGTCATGGCCCCGACCCCGATCACGGCGGAAATAATGACGGCCACGGCCGCGATCTTGAGGAGAGGTGACGTTGAACTTTCAGTGGCAGACATTGCTTGCAACTCCTTGTGAAATGATCAATATAGGAAACCCGTTCAGGGCGATAAAACCCGAGCGCTATTTACCAAAAAGCGTTATAAAGTTCCAGCATTCTGCGATGAATACACCGTAACTCACGACGAGCGGCGCAGGCGCTCTCAGCAAGGAAGAACCGGCAAGATAACGTGCTCAACGAATCCGACATCGCCAAACTGACGGGCCTCACCCACGCGGAAGCCGCCCTGCGGCTCCGCCAGGAGGGCTACAACGAACTGCCCACGAGCAAACCACGCAGCATGCTGGCCATCGCCGCGGACGTCATCCGTGAGCCGATGTTCCTGCTGCTGATCGCGGTCGTCGTCATTTACCTTTTGCTCGGCGATGTGCGCGAAGCGCTGCCGTTGATGGTCGCGGTCGCCGTCGTCATCGGCATCACGCTGTATCAGGAACACAAGACCGAACGCGCGCTCGAAGCGCTGCGCGATCTCTCCAGCCCGCGCGCGCTCGTCATCCGCGACGGCGCGCAGCAACGCATCGCCGGCCGCGAGGTGGTGCGCAACGATCTGCTCGTGCTCAACGAAGGCGACCGCGTGCCGGCGGACGCACGACTGTTATGGAGCAGCCATCTCTCCGCCGATGAATCGCTGCTCACCGGCGAATCGGTGCCGGTGCGCAAGCTTGTAATGGAAGAAAAAATGCCCTCGGCGCGCCCGGGCGGCGATGACCTGCCCTACATCTATGCCAGCACACTCATCGTCGGGGGCAAGGGCGTCGCCGAAGTCACCGCCATCGGCTTCGGCACCGAAATCGGCCGCATCGGCAAGGCGCTGCAGGCACTGGAACCGGAGGCAACGCCGTTGCAGCAGGAGACCCGGCGCGTGGTACGTATTTTCGCGACGGCGGGGCTCGCGCTGTGCGCCGTGGTAGTCATCGTTTACGGGCTCACGCGCGGCGACTGGCTCAACGGCTTCCTCTCCGGGCTGACGCTCGCCATAGCGATCCTGCCGGAGGAATTCCCGATCGTACTCACTGTGTTCCTCGCGCTCGGCGCCTGGCGCATCGCGCGTAGCCAGGTGCTCACGCGCCGCATGCCGGCTGTCGAAACGCTCGGCTCGGCGACGGTACTGTGCGTGGACAAGACCGGCACACTCACGCAGAACCGGATGTCGGTCGCGCAGCTCTACGCCAACGGTGCCTATCTCGACGTGGCGGCGCCGGGCGCTTCGCTACCGGAGCATTTCCATGAACTCATCGAATACGCCATCCTCGCGAGCCAGCGCGACCCCTTCGACCCGATGGAGAAGGCGCTGCGCGGACTCGGCCAGAAAACGCTCGCCGCCACCGAGCACCTTCACGACAACTGGTCGCTGGTGCGCGAATACCCGCTGTCACCGCAACTGCTCGCCCTGTCGCATGTGTGGCAGGCGCGCACCGATGACCATTACGTCATCGCCGCCAAAGGCGCGCCCGAGGCGATCATGGACCTGTGCCATCTCGATGCCGCCAGAACCGATGAACTTAACCGCCACGTCACACGTCTGACGGACCAAGGCCTGCGCGTGCTGGGCGTGGCGCGCGCCATTTTTCAAGAGGCCAGATTGCCAGGCGATCAGCACGATTTTGATTTCGAATTTCTTGGGTTTGTCGGGCTGGCCGATCCCATCCGCCCCGCCGTACCTGCGGCGCTCGCCGCCTGCTACAGCGCCGGTATCCGCGTCATCATGATCACCGGCGATTATCCCGGCACCGCGCGCAGCATCGCCCAGCAAATCGGCCTCGCCCCGCGCGATGAAATCCTCACCGGCCCGGAACTCGACCAGCTGAGCGATGACGAACTGCGCCACCGTATCAAACAAATCAACATCTTTGCGCGCGTGGTACCAGAACAGAAGCTGCGGATCGTCAGCGCGCTCAAGGCCAACGGCGAGATCGTGGCCATGACCGGCGACGGCGTGAACGACGCCCCGGCACTCAAGAGTGCGCATATCGGCGTGGCCATGGGAGGCCGCGGCACGGACGTGGCGCGCGAGGCGGCCGATCTCGTGCTGCTCGACGATGATTTTTCCTCCATCGTCGACGCCGTCAAGCTCGGCCGGCGCATCCGCGACAATCTCACCAAAGCCGTCGCCTATATCTTCGCGGTGCACGTGCCGACGGCGGGCCTCGTCCTGCTGCCGGTGCTGCTCGGCTGGCCGCTGGTGCTGTTGCCGGTGCACGTGGCGTTTCTTGAACTGATCATCGATCCCGCCTGCTCCATCGTGTTCGAGGCCGAAAAAGAAGAGGCCAACGCCATGACGCGCCCGCCGCGCCCGGTGGAAGCGCGGCTGTTCGACTGGAGTACGGTGCTGCTTGGGTTGCTTCAGGGGCTAGGCGCGCTGATCATCGTGTTCGCGATCTATGCTCTGGCGCTCCAGCGCGACCTCGGCGAAGCCGAGGCGCGCACCCTCGTCTTCACGGCGCTCGTGGCCGCAAACCTCGCGCTGATCCTGACCAACCGCTCGTGGTCGCGTTCCGCCATTGCCTCGTTCACATCACCCAACGCGGCGCTGTGGTGGGTCATCGGCGGCACTTTGCTGTTTCTGCTGCTCGCCCTCTATCTGCCCTGGTGGCAAACCCTGTTCCACTTTGCCGCGCTGCCCACGCACGAGCTCGCCCTCAGCTTCGCCGCCGGCATCGCGGGCGTGCTGTGGTTCGAGGCACTCAAGTGGTTTCGGCAACGTGCAGCGGTGCGTTAAACAGGCGTGATTATCGAAAAGATTGTTAGAAAATGTAGGGTGGGCACAGCCCACCATGAGGTGTCAACCAAAGCCGCTTGCGGTGGGCGATGCCCACCCTACAAATAATTTTCGGAGGAACCATGGAACAGGCCAAACTGGAGCTCAAGGTCACCGTTTTCTCCGACTACATCTGCCCGTTCTGCTACATCGGCAGCCGGCGGCTGCTGCGGCTGAATGACGACTACGATCTCAAAATCAATTGGTGCGGGCTGGAGATCCACCCGGATACGCCGGCGGAAGGCATGCCCATCGCCCGGCTTGGCTACCCGCCGGAACAATGGGCGCAGATGATGGCGGCGTTGCGTAAACTCGCCGAAGAGGAAAATATAAAACTGGGCGAACACGACTTCACCACCAACTCGCATAAGGCGCTGCTGCTCTCGGAAGTAGCCAAACAGGCGGGGCGCGATATTTTCTACGCGCTACACGAACGGCTATTTCATGCCTTCTTCAGCGAAGGAAAAAATATCGGCGATGAACAAGTGCTGGTGGCGCTGGCGCGTGAATGCGGCCTGCCTGGCGAACTGATCCAGTCGGCGTGGAACGATCCGGCATTGAATCAACGATTGCAGCAGAATATGACAACCGCGCAACAAGCCGGCATCCGCGCCACGCCGACATACTTATTCGGCGAGCGGACCATCGTCGGTGCCGTGCCGCTCGATGAGTTGCGTCACGCAGCCATGGCCGTTGCCAGCTAGGAAAGTCAGCCCGCCGCACGTCGCAGGCTTTCTTCCAGTTTCTGGGGATCGATTGGATAGGCCAGCGCTTCGTGAAAGGAAAAGTGCGCCTGAAGTTTTGCCAACTGGTGCGCGTGCTCCTGTTCGTAGAACACGATGACCCTGGCGTCCGGCAGGCGCTGGACCACGGCCAACAGCGACTCCAGGCTGCTGGTGCGGTCACGGAAGTCGGACTGGAAATTAAACTCGGCGACGACAACCTCCGGCTGAATCTTTTTAAGCAGAGCCATCGCCTTGCGCACCGAGGATGCCGTTTCCACGCAGTAACCCGCACGCTCGTACACCGGCGTGAAATTGGGATAGCCGCCAAGCTCGATGATGGAAAGCAGCGTGCGCTTCGATGCGGGCGTTGTCATTGACGTCGGCGCGTGGCGCGCGCGGTCGGGGCGGCGTTCCATGGATCATCCGGCCACGGGTGTTTGGGGTAGCGGCCTTTCAATTCCTTTTTGACCTCGGCGTAGGTGCGCTCCCAGAAGCCGCGCAGATCCTGCGTGACCTGAATCGGCCGCTTCCCCGGCGAGAGCAGATGCAGCGTGACCGGCACTTTTCCCCACGCCACTCGCGGCGAATCGGCGAGGCCAAACATCTCCTGCAATTTCACCGCGAGCACCGGCGATTCGCCGGGGTGATATTCCAGCCGCAGGTGCGAACCGCTCGGCACCGTGATGTGCGTCGGCGCACCCTCGTCCAGGCGCCGCCCCTGCTCCCAATCGAGATGGGTCTTCAATGCCGCGAGCAGATCAAGGCGCGCGAGATGCTCGCGCCGCGTGATGCCGTCAAGGTAAGGGCCGAGCCAGTCCGCCAGTGTCTCCAGCAATGCCGCCTCCGAAACATCCGGCCAATTCTCATCCGGCAGCCAGTGGCGCAGCGACAGCACGCGCGCCTGCCACGCGCGTGCCTCGTCCGTCCACGGCAAGGCGTCAATGCCGAGGCGACGGACGCCTTCGAGCATGGCGGCCCGCAGTTTTTCCGTATCAACGGAGGTGGAAACCCGGCTGTCGAGTACCAGTGCGAAAAATCGTTCCTCGTGCCGCGCCACGACCACCTGCTGCTGCGCATCCCAGCGCACCACGTCCCCACTCTGGATATGCGCGGACATGTGGCGGCGCAATGTGTCCGTGTCCAGCGGCGCGGCAAGATAAATCAAGCCTTCGCTCTCTCCCGTCGCGCGCGGCATCCTGCGTGCCGTATTTGCCTTACCCGCCGTAGCGGCTGTGGTACGCCCCTGGGCATCACCCGCCTCCACACTGGCAGCCACAATGCACGGTTGACGCAGGCGCATCTCTGACTCATGCAACCTCGCTCCACGACCCGAGGCCAACAGATAGCGGTTATCGCCGGGTGCGCGCGCAAGTGCGACGCGATCCGGATAGGCCAAAGCCAGCAGCAGCCCTGTCTGTTCGATGTCCTCAGCCTTGGCCGGCGTGGGTGACGCCAGCAACCGCAGAAACTGCTGCGCCACCTGATTCACTTTGGTGCAAGCCGAAGAATCCGCCTGATATGTTTGCACGCCCTGCCGGCCATGCTGCCGAAAAGCCTGCAAGGCTTCGAGTCGGTGCGCAAAATCGGCGGAGCGGCGCGACTCGCCCGCGAGAATATCCCGCTCCGACAACAAGGCGGCGATGTCGCAGGCGAGTGCACCCAATCCCATCTTCTCGGCGGCATACAGCATGTGCGACAGGCGCGGATGCAGCGGCAAGCGCACCATGGCGCGGCCCGCATCGGTAATCTGCCCGGATTCATCCAGTGCATCGAGTTCGGTCAGGAGTTCACGCGCCTGATTGAACGTGGCATCCGGTGGCGGATCGAGCCAGGAAAGCGCGCGCGCCTCGCGCACGCCCCAGGCCGCGAGTTCCAGCGCGAGCGGCGCCAGATCGGTCGCGCGCATTTCCGGTATCGACTGCGGAATGAGCCCGCGTTGCGTGTTCTCACCCCAGAGCCGGTAACACACGCCCGGCGCCAACCGACCAGCGCGGCCGGCGCGCTGCTCGCTGGAGGCGCGCGAGATGCGCACGGTGGTCAAACGGGTCAGGCCCGATTTCGGGTCGAACTGCGGCACGCGCGCGTAACCGGAATCGACCACGACGTGTACGCCTTCGATGGTCAGGCTGGTTTCGGCGATCGGTGTCGCCAGCACGATCTTGCGCCGCGCGGTCGACGGCTGGATCGCGCGATTCTGCGCCTCCCATGGCAGATCGCCATAGAGCGGCAGCACATCCACTTTCGAGCCGAGTTTTATCTCAAGCAGCGCCTGGGTGCGGCGAATCTCCCACGCACCGGGGAGAAAAACGAGCACATCGCCCTCATGCGCTTCCACTGCGCGCAGCACAGCATTGCTTACCGTCTGTGGCAGCGGGCCATCGGGGTCGCGCGGAAGATAATGGACATCCACCGGGAAACTGCGTCCGCGACTCGTAACAATCGGCGCGTCATTTAACAACTTCGAAACCGCGCCGCCATCAAGCGTGGCGGACATCACGAGCAGCTTGAGGTCTTCACGCAAGCCGCGCTGGCTGTCGAGACAAAGTGCGAGCGCGAGATCGGCGTGCAGGTGACGCTCATGGAATTCATCGAAAATTACCAAGCCAACGTTCTTCAACTCCGGGTCGGATTGCAGCCGGCGCGCGAGAATGCCTTCCGTCAACACTTCGATGCGTGTTTTTCCGGAAACCTTGGATTCGAAACGGATACGATAACCCACGCGTCCGCCGACCGTTTCATCGAGCAAGGAAGCCATGCGCACCGCCGCCGCGCGCGCGGCGAGCCGGCGCGGTTCGAGCATGAGGATGGTGCGGCCATCGAGCCATGGTTCATCGAGCAGCGCCAACGGCACGCCGGTGGTCTTGCCCGCGCCCGGCGGCGCCTGCAATACCGCCGCGGGATGCGCCGCGAGCGCGCTGCGCAGTTCCGGCAGAACTTCGTCGATGGGCAGGGACACGTTTGCTAGTACTCCGTCAAACAAGTTTTTCCGGATACTTTCGATAAGACTCCCTCTCCCGCAGGGAGAGGGAAGGGGTGAGGGGGATCATAAAATTACCCATAAACACCCCCTCATCCTGTCCTTCTCCCGGAAGGAGAAGGAACCCGTCGTTTTGAATCACGAATTGGAGCATGCAGAAATATTTATTTGTCAGCCTACTAGACCACGCGATTGCGTGACTTGCCGCGCAGGAAGGCGTCGATGTTGGTAACGACCTCGTCGGCGAGTTTTTGCTGTGCCTGGAGGCTGGCCCAGGCGATATGGGGCGTCACCAGCAGGTTAGGAATATCGGCGGCCAGCAGCGGATGCTCCGCGGGCGGCGGCTCCTGCGTCAACACGTCGAACGCGGCGCCACCCAGACGCCCCGCCCGCAGGGCATCGACCAGCGCCTGTTCATCGACCAGCCCGCCGCGCGCGGTGTTAATCAGAATGGCCGAGGGTTTCATTTTCGCCAGCTCGCGTGCGCCGATGATGCCGCGGGTCTGCGCGGTCAACGGGACATGCAGGCTGATGACATCCGATTCACGCAGGACACGGTCAAACGGCGTGCGATCCGGGCGCACCGTGGGCGCCTCACGGTACTCCGCCATCAGCACGCGCATGTTGAACGCGCCGCCCAACCGCGCCACGGACTTGCCGAGCGTGCCGCCGCCGATGATGCCGAGCGTACTGCCCGCGAGGTCGAGCATGGGGTAGCTTTGCAGGCAGAACACCTCCGAGCGCGTCCAGGCGCCGCGCCGCACGGCCTTGCGGTACCACACGAGGTTGCGCCGCAGCGTCAGCAGCATGGCGAACACATGCTCGGCGACACTGTTCTGCGCATAGCCGCGCACGTTGCACACCGCGATACCGTTCTTGCCGGCGTATTCGACGTCGATGTTGTCCACGCCCGTGGCCGTGGCGGCGATCAGCTTCAGCTGCGGCATTTTCCGCAGAATCTCGCCGGGGAGTTTGACCTTGTTCGTGAGAACGATCTCGGTATTCTGGATCCGGTCCACGATCTGTTTGGCGGAAGTCGTCGGATACTCGCGCCAGCCGCAGCCCTCCAGCCGCTCGGCCGGGAAACGAATTTTCGGTGAAAAGGTATCGCGATCGAGAAAGACGATGTTCATGGCCGAATGCGCCGCACAATGGAATGGATTCGTGTGGCCTGAATGCTACCATACTCATCATGGAAGTCAGCCGCTCCCTGAAGACGGAAAATGGAACCTCACTGCACTACCGCCTCACCCGTGGGGACACGACAAGACAGAAACTGATCATCCTGCTGCACGGGGTCGCGAGCAACCTGACACGCTGGTCGGAGTTCGTCGAATACACGACACTCAAAAACTCCTGGGACGTTCTGCGCCTCGACATGCGCGGCCATGGGGATTCCCTCTCCCGCGGCCCGCTCGGCATGGAGGTCTGGTGCCAAGACCTGATACGGATTCTCGATGCCGAGGGTTATGCGCAGGCGGTGCTGGTCGGGCACAGCCTAGGCGCCCAGGTGGCAATGCAGTTTGCGGCACGTTACCCCGCGCGCACCCGCGGTCTGGTGCTCATCGACCCCATCTTCCCCGCAGCCCTGCACGGCGACATGCGTACCGCCAGCCGGTTGAAGCCATTAATCTGGACCATCATCTTTTTTCTGCGGTTCCTCGGCAAACTGGGCCTGCACCGCAGGCATATTCCCAAACGCGACCTGCGGAAACTGGACGAGGAAACGCGGGAGAAACTGCTGGACGTCGGCAAGCAGGAGGAAATGATCAAGCACTATTCCTCCGTGTGGGAGGACCTCAAATTCTTTCCAGTGGCGAACTACCTGCAAGAGACCATGGAAGTCATACGGCCGTTACCGCCACTGACACAGATACAAGCGCCGGTGCTGGTGCTGTTATCCTCCGGCGTGACCTACGCCGACCCGGCGGCGGCACGGAAAACCCTGGCGGCGCTGGCGAACCTCGAGATCGTCACCATCAACGCTTATCACTGGCCGTTGACTGAAAAGCCGCTGGAAGTAAGAGCGGCTATTGAGAATTGGTGCAAGCGGTTTGAACCCTGCGTTTGCTTACCGTTATGATTGCTTGTTAGGGTTCAATATATTCACCCTACCCTACAAGCTGGCACTGATAGTCGCTGATCGTGGGGGGGTAAGGTACAATGCTGATGTACGTCTGGCGGAAAAAATGGGTGTAGCTACGACAGCGCTTAACAATGTGATTGTGTTTGACCTAGAGAGTCAGCGGCTGATGCATGATGCGAAGGACTATGCTTGGCTTTCTCTTGAGAGGTCACGGACAAATCAACTCCGTCTAACGCCGTGTTCTATTCTTGGAACATCGCGAGTGCGATTCAAAGAGAAGCTTGCTCCGTGGTTTTCGCATCTCCCGTGTCCTGTTACAACAGTTGAGGAGCTTGTCACTATATTAAGTCGCTGTGACAGGCTAAATCGCTATGATTATGACAACTTTTTTCCTTTTTACCCAGACTTCGGGAAGCTTGATACTGAACTAAATAACACTGGTCACCGTCGTCAAGCGGATCGTGCACCATCACCCATCGGGAACTCATTCTACTACGCTGGTTTCGACCCGCATTGGCGTGAAATTGATTTGAACCTTTGCGAACGGAAACCCAACAAAGTTGGTTCAACGTATATGAATCGACGATTGGGTCTTGCTGTTGGGGTTACTTGGGACAAGAAGCACGGGTATCGGGAGTGGTGGGAAAACCAAGCCAACGAGTTAGTCAACGAACTCGCGCGTTATCGCGTGATCGTTGGTGCGAATCTTATTAACTTCGATTATTGTGTGTTGGAACGTTATGTGCCCGACGTGAGAAGGCGTCTGGGTTTCCGTACTGTAGACATACTGGCTCATGCGAGGTGGGGATTTCTTCTTGCATTCCTTCAGTCCCGACTGCACCGAGGCCGAAAACGGCTAAGTGGACGCAATGTTATTAACATCGTCAAGAGAAACCGGCTTTGTGGGATACCCACCTTCGATAGGGAAGATTATGAGTTCGATCCAGAGTTCTGGTTAACAGCGCCAGGAGAAATACGAACAAGCGTCCCTAGGCACACAGTTTCACTTCAAAGCCTCGCGAGAGGCACACTTGGCAAGGAGAAACACGACAAGGCTACAAACGCCCCGCGCCTCTTCGCTATGAAAAAGTACAAGGAACTCATTGAATATTGCCGGCGTGACGTTGAACTCACACGCGATATTTTCCTTGCCGGTTGTAATGACGGAAAGGTTCGTACAACGCATGCAGACGCGCCTGTTAGATGGGATGCAATTGCCAAGCAGTTGGCTTCCGTCCGGCGAACGACAGGGCCGTATTCCGAAGCACAGTGTTTGGAGTTCCAGTATCAACTTGTATCTAAGGAGCCCTCGTTTTTCCCAGTCGAGGAGCTTTTTAGGAAGGCACGAAAGAATAGCGCCCATCGTTGATACACGCTCTGCAGAATCAGAAGTTTCGTTTTATTTACAACACAAGACCTCTAAAGCAAAACGTCCGCCCCTCCTACAGTTGAATGACGGATATGGGTCGATTGCGCTGATGGGTCGCCCCAGAAGCAGACCCTGTAAGGCGGTCTGAATGCTCGCTTTTCTGCACTCAAAACACCCAGAATCTAGTGATTGTTGTTGCAGCCCAGATTAAAGACTCCAAGTTATTTACTTTGACTCGCCGGACCAATTGTAGCCACGGGTAATGCCCTGCCGGTCAAACTTGATTTGCAGGATTTTCAGGCGCGCATCGGCCATATCGGGCAGGTGGCCATCGCCGTAATAGTATGTCCACTCTTCATAGCGCTCACCGCTCGTGTTGACGGTAAATCCGGTGCCCATCGGGGCGCCGAGCCAGCCGCGCACCTGCGCCTGTGTGGTCACGCCGCGCCCGACTCTCGATTCAAAAATGTTCAG
>CAYIQV010000017.1:0-12478 GCA_964365635.1 uncultured Acidiferrobacteraceae bacterium | reverse complement strand
CAGCACCCTCACCAACGCGAAGTCGCAGCTTTCATCCGCCAGAAATCGCACCGGCTAACCTTTCGCGGCGTTCTTGGTCGGTTCCGTCAGGATCGTTTCTTCGTGAGCGAGCGTGTCGGCGGCGTATACGATGGCGGCCCTGATATCTTCGGTGGTCAGTCCGGGATAGGCATCCAACAAGGTTGCCTCCGTTGCCCCTTCGCCGATCTTGCGCAGGATCAATTCCACGGTGATCCGCGTTCCATGAATCACCGGTTTTCCCATCATTATTTTTGGATTAATCTCGATCCGGTTTGTCACGGTCATGGCAAAAACCCCTTCGTTAATCGTGAATCGTGTCCTTGACGCCCACTACGGCAGGCCGTAGCGGGCACGGATGGCTTTGTTGTCAGTCACGCGATCGGCATCGCTGTCGGCAAACCCTAGCTCGCTCGCCTAGGGAACCTCTGAACAAGTGCTAAAAAAGAACGTCCCTTCCCCCTTCATGGGGGAAGGACAGGATGGGGGTGAACTGCGTCAAGGACTTATGCCTTTGCACCCCCACCCTAACCCTCCCCCTTCAAGGGGGAGGGGGACTTAATCAGAGGTTCTCTAGTGTTTCGTAAGGCTCACACATCATATCTCTCCGGGGCGTTGTCGGGAAGCTTGCCTATTTCGCCTTCCACACCCGCACCGTCTTGTCGCGGCTACCGGAAACCAGCGCGGAACCGTCCGGCACAAAACCCAGCGCCTGTACGTAGTCCTGATGGCCGCTCAGATTCTGCATGACGGAACCTTCCGTGGCATCGAACAGCCGGATCGTCTTGTCCGCGTAGCCCGCCGCAAGCCAGCGGCTGTCAGGCGAGTAGGCCAGCGCCAAGGCCGCGGAATTTTCTGTCAGCGTGCGCACATGAGTACCGGTGGCCGCATCCCAAATACGTATCGCCTGCCCGGCATCGCCCGAGGCCAGCCACTTGCCGTCGGGCGAGTAGGCCAGCGCCAACACCTTGTCCTTATGACCGGGGAGATTCATCGCCTCTTGCCCGTTCGCGACATTCCAGATGCGCAGGGTCTTGTCCATGCCGGCGGAGGCAAGATATTTTCCGTCCGGAGAGAAGGCCAGCGCATAGATGTCGTTGGTGTGCCCGTCGAGCGCGTGTACTCGCTTGCCCTCGTTCACCATCCAGATGAACACGGTGCGATCCTTGCCGCCCGCGGCCAGGAGTTTTCCATCCGGCGAAAAGACCGTGGCATACATGGCATAGCCATACCCGTTCAGCGCCCCGCGCTGGGCACCGGTCTTCGCTTCCCACAAGCGGACGGTGCCGTCGTCCCCCGCGGAGGCGAGCCAGGTTCCGTCGGCAGAAATATCCACGGCGTTGACCGCATAACCATGCCGCAGGGTGCCGAGCAGTTTTCCGGTGGCCGTCACCCATAGCTTGATCGTCTTGTCGGTGCTGCCGGAAGCGAACCATTTGCTGTCCGGGGAAAAGGCGAGCGATTGCACCCAGTCGTTGTGTCCCTTTAGCGTATTCGATGCCACCGAGGGAATTGAAACAGCTGGGCCCTTGTATGGCATTACTGGCGGAGCAAGTTTGGACGCTGCCTTGGCATTGTCGGCGCCTGGCGGTGACGGTTGCGTGTGTGCTGGCGATAACGGCATGGCGGGCGCAGCCGTTGTGTGCTTCGCCACGACGGGGTCATTCGTGCCGGGCCAATAAACTTTAATATCGCCCCAATACACCACTGTCACCACGGCCAGGCTCGCGACCATTAATCCCGCCGCCAGAAAACCAACGGCGAGCGAGCTGTTGTCCTTTTTTGCTGAATAAGCCGGCGTCGGCACTCGCGTTCTCGGGAACGATGCGCTGGAGGGCGGGCGGCTGATGGATGTCGGCTGGGTAATATTCTGCCGTGATGAACGGTTCTTGCCGAGCAGCGCATCCTGAAACTCACGCGCCGACTGTGGCCTGTCTTTGGGATACAGCTGCAATGCCCAATCGATGCACTCCAGCAGGGATTTCTGGAAACCTTTCTTGACGACCTTGGTAGCCGGCATCATTGGGTCGGTCTGATATTTGAGAATCGCCTGGTAGCGCTCCAGGGCATCGTCCGGCTTCTTGCCGCAGATACAACGGTACATCGAGGCCGCGATTGCATACACGTCGGTCCAGGGGCCCGGCGTCCCCTTGTCAGGATATTGCTCCATGGGGGCATACCCGTGCGTCAGCGCCACCCGTTGCATGGCTGAACTGGCAACGGCCTGTCGGGCGGAGCCAAAATCAATCAGCATCGGGTTGCCGTCCTTGCGCAGATAAATATTCTCCGGCTTGATATCCAGATGCAGCATCTCGGCCTGGTGCACGGCCTGCAGGCCGTTCAGGACCGGAAGGAATATCCGCATCAGTGTCGGTTCATCGAGCTTATTTCCGTGACGCTTCAGATGATCGGCGAGGCTCATGCCCTCCTCGTATTCCATGACCATGTACGCCGTGCCATTGGCCTCGAGGAAACGCAACACACGCACAATATTAGGATGCTTGAACCGGGCCAGCGCCCGCGCTTCCTTCACGAAATTTTTGAGTCCGGTCTGGTAATCACGCACCGCGTCCCGGGTGGGATTGGGAAGAATTGCCGTCCTGTTGTCGCGATTGGCGATGTCCTGCGGGAGAAATTCCTTGATCGCCACCTTCGCGCCCAGGGACTTGTCGTGCGCCAGATAGGTGATGCCGAACCCGCCATGGCCCAGCACCGATTCGATGGTGTATTCCGCCAGCTCGTAACCGACGGGCAAGGCATTTTTGTGGTAAGCGCTCATGCGCCCCACCTCACGGATTGATTAATAAACGGCCCCACGAAATTGCCAAGTGGCATACGGACTTATTTGTATTAGGTTTCAAATCAGTACTGAGTATAGTTCACGCGGCTTTTAGGTGCGTTTCCGGACCGACTGGTGTTTTCCGGCCTTGCCAAGCTTGCGTCGGGGGGTTGTTTTCCTGCCTTCATAGGGGTTCTTCTCCGTCCGGCACTCGACCCGGATCGGGGTGCCAACCAGGCGAAAAGCCTTACGAAAGAAGTTAGATAGATAACGCCGATAGGCGTCGGAGAGTGAGGCGGCCTGATTTCCGTGCACCACCACGATGGGCGGATTTTTCCCGCCCTGGTGGGCATATTTGAGGCGTATGCGCCGGCCATGCGCCATGGGTGGCGGATTCACGGTCACCGCCTCCTCCAACAACCGGGTAAGCTTGGGCGTGGGGAGTACTTTGTGGGCAGACATATAGGCCTCGTCCACAGAGGGGAACAGACTACCGATCCCCTGTCCTTCCTTGGCCGATACGAAATGCGCCCGGGCAAAGTCGAGAAACGCCAGCTTGCGCTCCAGTTCTCGCTTGACCCAGTCCCGGCCAGACTCATCCACCAGGTCCCATTTGTTCACGGCCACCACCATGGCCCGTCCGCGCTCCAGGGCATAACCCGCGAGACCCGCGTCCTGGTCACTGACCCCTTCTTTCGCATCGATTATAAGAATGGCGACATTGGCCTCGTCGATAGCGTGCAGGGTTTTGATGACGGAGAATTTTTCCAGTGCGTCGTCAATGCGCGCGCGGCGGCGCACCCCGGCGGTATCGATCAGAATGTAACGCTTCCCGGAACGCTCGATCGGGACATGAATGCTGTCACGCGTCGTGCCCGGCTGATCACACACCACCACGCGTTCCTCGCCCAGCAGCGCATTCACCAGCGTGGATTTGCCAACGTTGGGTTTTCCGATGATGGCGATACGCGGAACATTGTCCGTGCTTTCTGCGTTCTCTTCGTAAACCGGGAATGTGGCGAGTATGTGCTCCATCATCTCTGGCACGCCTTCGCCATGAGCCGAGGAGATGGCATGGGGTGCACCCAAACCCAGCGCGTGAAACTCCGCGACTGCGGTCTCGGGGACATGACCTTCCGTCTTGTTCACGGCGAGCCAGACGGGCTTGCCGAGACGGCGAATGTCCGTGGCCAGCTCGCGGTCAATGGGATGCAATCCTTCACGACCGTCAACGATCAGGATAATGGCATCGCCCTCGGTCAGCGCCTCCCGTGTTTGCATGGAAATAAGCTTGCGCATTTCACTGCGATCGCCATCCGGAGAAGCCGTGGCCATGGCCACGCCCTCCACGATACCGCCGGTATCGACCACGAAATACGGCTTGTCGCCGATCCGGCCGTCGCCATACTGGCGATCGCGTGTCACACCCGGCACGTCCGAAACCAGCGCAGCGCGGCTACGCGTCAGTCGGTTGAAAAGAGTGGACTTGCCGACATTGGGACGGCCAACAAGCACGACTACCTGTTTCATTGAGATTTTTCCTGGACTGCAACGGACGTCTACACTACAAAAAGATGCTAGGAAATATCTGATTTATTAATTTCTGACGCAAAGCCGCAAAGATGCAAAGATTTTTTTCATATATTTTTCAGGTTTTTCTTTGCGCCTTCGCGTCTTTGCGTCAAATAATCATAATTAATCAGGGCTTCCCTAGGTATATCAATTCATCTCGAGGCGCAAAGCGGACAACGTGCCGGACTGGTCGTTGACGTAAAGCATGTTTCCGCTGGCCATGGGTTGCGTAAGAATGGGCGAACGACCCACCCGATACCGGGCAACAAAGTGGCCGTCCTCGCGTGACAACCAGTGCACATAACCTTCAAAATCTCCGACCGCGACAAACCCATCCGTGTAGCGCGGCGCATTCAGGTTGCGTGCGCGCATCTGATCCTGCTTCCAGACACTCGCGCCGGTGCGCTGGTCGAATGCCACGACATTGCCATGATCGTCGGTGAGGTAAACATTTTTATTGTCCGCGTCCATGCCCGAATACGTAGACACATCGCGTGACCAGAGAATGCGACCGGTCTGCATGTCCACGGCAATGATCTTGCCCTGGTAGGACGCGGCATACAGCACACTGCCAATCGCCAACGGCGACACATCCACATCCACCAGACGTTCGATTTCGTTGCGCCCACGCGGCTGAGACACGGCCAGTTCCCACAAGAGCTTGCCATCCTTGAGCTGAATACCGGCAATCTTTCCACTGGCAAACCCGGTCAGCACGACATCGCCGACGATGACAGGCGCGGCGGTTCCACGCAGGCTGAGCGCCGGCTCCAGACGCTCATACACCCATAGCCTTTTGCCGTCAGCCGCGGCCAGGCCGACGACCTTGCCATCAAGGGATTGCACCACAACGACATTGGAATAAATGGCGGCCGGGGCGAGAATCTCACTCGATACCACGCTCTCCCACAGTTGCTTGCCATTGTTCCGGTCGAGCGCAATCACGTGCCCCTTGTTGGTCGCGACCACAACCAGCCCGCTGCCCGCGGCGGTGGCGCCCGTCACCGACTGGCCGACACGCGTCGCCCACAATTCATGCCCGTTGTCCGCGGCATAGGCGCTGACGCGGCCACGCCGATCCGAAACGTAAATGGCCGTGCCATCGAAATACACGGAAAGCTTGGCCCCGCTTTTAACGGCGCTCGCGCCGATGTCGACGCTCCAGACTTCCTGAACTTTCCGCTCGGCCGTAAAATCCGTCAGCGGCGCGGGAGGTTCACGCTTGATCTTGCTGCCGCCGCAGCCAGCCAGCAGCAGCAGCAGCAGAGAAAAGACAGAAACCATCAGCCACCGTTTCATCACGGTGTTTTCTCCGGCCCGAGATCATCCAGCTTCATGGTGAGCACCGGGAAGTAAGGCGATCCGCTGGGCACATGCTTAAGCGCCTCGCGATAAGCCGCACGCGCCTCGTCACGGTGGCCCTGCGTCGACAGCACGTCACCCTTGAGTTCCTGATACTCGGCCTCAAAGCCCGTCTGATCCTTGACGTTGGCCAGCGCCAGGGCGGCAGCCATTTCACCGCTGTTTACGTGGAGTCGGGCCAGACGCAAGCGCGCCGAATGGATGGCGCCGCTGTCCCTGGCGTGATCGATTACCCATTGCAAATTCTTGCGCGCGGAGGCGGTGTCTCCCGCTTCATGATCCACACGGGCATGCAGCAAGGCTGCCATGGCAGCATAGGGCGTCGAAGCATACTCTTTGGTCAGGGTATCGCCTGCCTTCATCGCCTCGCCAAGATTGCTGGTGCGCAAACTCTGCACCATCTGGTCGTAGAGCACGGAGGCGGCGACCAGACTCTGTTCTTTCTGCTGGGTCCAGTAGCGGAAACCGAACAGAACAACCACACCCAAGATGACGCCGAAAATCAGCGAATTCCCGTAATTCTTCCACCAGGCTTTGAGTTTATCCAGGTCTTCCTGTTCGCTATAAGAGGTCAATTGTTTCTCTCCGATTCAAATTTTTGTTTCAGGTAATCTGCCAAAGTGGTCTGCGTCACGCTTTCCTGACTCTCCGCCTGACGCAAATCCTTAACCGCCACCGATCCGATTTTAACTTCTTCGTCGCCCAGAATCAGCGCAAACCGCGCACCACTTCGATCCGCCCGCTTGAGTTGGGCCTTGAGGCCGCCAGCGCCGCAATTGAATTCAATCCGGACGCCGGCATCGCGCATCCGCTCGGCCAAGACCATTCCCTGTTTTTCAGCGGCCTCGCCCAAGAGGACAAGATACGCCTGCGGACGCACGCCACGGACATCTTCTTGTTGCGCCAGCAGTTCAACTAACCGTTCCATGCCAATGGCAAAGCCCGCCGCCGGCGCAGATCGTCCGCCCAACTGTTCCACGAGGCCATCGTAACGCCCGCCGGCGCAGACGGCGGCTTGCGCGCCCAACCGATCGGTGGTCCATTCAAACACGGTGCGGGTGTAGTAATCGAGTCCACGCACCAGCCGCGGATTGACCGCGAAGGATACACCTGCCTGGGCAAGATACTCCCGCAACCGTTCGAAATGCCTGCGCGAATCGTCGTCCAGATGGTCCATCAGGCTCGGGGCCTCGGCAATAATGCCTTGCATGTCCGGATTCTTGCTGTCGAGAATGCGCAACGGATTCTTGTCCAGCCGGCGCAGACTGTCTTCGTCGAGCTTGGCGCGTTTCGTTTCGAGGTAGCGCAAAAGCTCGCGCCGGTACTCGGTGCGAGCCGCAAGCGTGCCGAGCGAATTGATTTGCAGCGTCAGTCCTTCGATCCCGAGCGTGCGCCACAGGCGCACGCACATCAGGATGAGTTCGGCATCGACATCCGGGCTTTCGATACCGAATGACTCCACGCCGATCTGGTGAAACTGGCGGTAGCGTCCTTTCTGCGGCCGTTCATGGCGAAACATCGGGCCGGCATACCACAGGCGCTGAATCTGGTTATGCAGAAACCCGTTCTCGATTCCGGCGCGCACGCACCCGGCCGTACCTTCGGGGCGCAGTGTCAGGTTGTCACCGCTGCGATCCTCGAAGCTGTACATCTCTTTTTCCACGATGTCCGTCAGGCTGCCGATGGAACGGGCAAAAAGCTCCGATTTCTCCACGATGGGCAGACGGATCTCACGGTAACCGTAGGCCAGCAGCACTTCGCGCGCGGCCTCCTCGACCACCCGCCAACGGTCAACGACGTCCGGCAACAGGTCGTTCATGCCCCGGACGGCCTGAATGGACTTGCTCAATGGAATTTCCTCAACCGGTTTGCTTGATCGGAATGGTTTTTCTGCCGGATACGCCTTCCGGCGATTCCAGCCGTCGCCGCAACTGCTCGCGGATGACACGCTCGATCTCATCGACCAGCTGTTCGTTGTTGACCTTGTGGTCGGGCTTGCCGTCGATATAAAGCAGGCTGGGCGTGCCACCGGCAAGGCCCACCTGGGCGGCGCGCGCCTCGCCCGGCCCATTCACACAACAACCAATGACCGCCACGTCCAGCGGTTCCTTGATATCTTCGAGACGCTGCTCCAGGGCATTGACGGTAGCGATGACATTGAATTCCTGGCGCGAACAGGAAGGACAGGCAATGAGATTGATGCCCTTGCTGCGAAGATGCAGCGACTTAAGAATATCGAATCCGACACGCACCTCCTCCACCGGATCGGCCGCGAGCGACACGCGGATGGTGTCGCCAATGCCTTCGGACAACAGCATGCCAATACCGATGGCGGATTTTACCGCGCCGGACCGGAAACCACCGGCCTCGGTAATGCCCAAATGCAGCGGCTGTTCTATTTTCCCGGCCAGTTGCCGATAGGCCGCCACCGCCATGTATACGTCCGACGCCTTGACGCTGACCTTGAAATCCTGAAAATCTAGTTTGTCGAGCATGTCGATATGGCGCATGGCGGACTCTACCAGCGCCTCGGGCGTCGGCTCGCCATATTTTTTCTGGAGATCCTTCTCGAGCGAGCCCGCATTGACGCCGATGCGGATCGGGATACCGTGATCACGGGCAGCGTTCACCACGGCCCGGACGCGATCCTCACGCCCGATATTGCCCGGGTTGATACGCAGGCAATCGGCACCGAGCTCGGCCACGCGCAGGGCAATTTTGTAATCGAAATGAATGTCCGTCACCAGCGGGACAGCCACCTGCTGTTTTATTTTTCCGAAAGCCTCGGCGGCCTCCATCGAGGGTATGGAAACACGCACAATGTCCGCGCCGGCATTCTCCAGTGCACGGATCTGCGCCACCGTGGCCGCCACGTCCGTGGTCTCGGTATTCGTCATGCTCTGGACGCTGACCGGCGCGTCGTCGCCTACCGGGACGGTGCCGACCATAATCCGGCGGCTGCGGCGCCGCTTGATGGGATTTTCACAGAACATGTCAGTTATTCACATCCGCCTTGTTGCCCAACGTGAAGCGCGCCACCTGACCACGCTTGTGCTGGTTGATATCGAAAGCCTTGCCGTTGAATTCCAGCTTCACGCCATCGGCATTGCCGATAAACACAGTGAACGGTGCCAGGCCTTCGATACTGAGACTGCGACCTGCCGGGACCGTTTCATACAGCAACTTGTTCTCCTTGGCATCGCGAATGTCTGCCCAGGATTCCTGCGTTGCGTATAGCACCAGCCGCGAACGCGGCGCGCCCGGCGTCTGTGCCGCTTCCTGTTTGGCGCGCGTCAACGCACGGTCCGTGCGCGCAGGCGGCTTGGACGGATCTGTCGGCGAGACATTGAGGATCATGCCGGAAATCGCGGCCTGGCCCGGGGCCAGTTGGACTTGGGCGGTCCTGGATTTTTCGACCGCGGTGGCATCCAGACGCGCGTCGGTTTTCGGCGCCAGTACGTTCTCTGTCACACCCGGTACTGAGGATGCTGTGGTAGTGGGTGTGCCATTGCCAACGATTGGCGGAGCATATCGTTCCGTCACGCCGTCACGCCCAGCTGATTCCGGTGCCAGAGGCTGATCAAGGCTGGCAACCGGTTGCTCAACCTGCGCCGGAGATTCGTCATCCTGGCCGCGCCACCAGACAATGGCCAGACTTATCACCAGTACCAGCACCAAGGCCGTGGCCGCCTTGACCATCTGGTCACTGCTCGTGACCTGCGGCGGAGGGGCCGATGCCGGCGGAGCAATCGGTTCCGGCGGCGTCACGAGTTTATTATACGTTGCGAGCACCGTGTCCGCCGGAAGCCCAAGCAACTGCGCATAACTGCGCAGATATCCCCGCACATAAGTGGGACCCGGCAGGGTTTTATAGTCGCCCTGCTCCAGCGCCACAATTTGTTTCACGGACAAGTGTAGTTTCTTCGCTACCTCTTCTGGCGTGAGACGCCGTCCTTCGCGCGCCTGGCGCAACATCGCGCCGGGTCCCTTCGCCGTCGTCGCGGTGGCCGACTGATCCTTGTTCTCCGTCATTTGGTTTTCCTCGAACCCTGAGAATATTTCGGCAGCTGCGTCGCCTCGGCGGAATCCGGAAATTTACTCTTGAGGCGCAACCCATAACTGGCTTCGGCGTTCTTGTTGCCCAGGGCATGCTCGATGCGCACCGCCAACAACAGGCTCTCTGGCGTATCCGGGCCGGATTGAAAATACCGCTCCATGAATCCGCGCGCGGAGAGTATCTGACCGGAGTCCAGGCTGATGCGCACCATCTGGTAAAGCGCCGGGGACAACCGTGGATTGATCTGCAACGCCTCGCGAAAGTATTTTTCGGCGGCGGCCGGCGCTGGCTTTTTCATCAGGCACACGCCGGCATTGAGGTTGGCTTCGTCAGGCGTTCGGTATAACTGATTGGCGATTGCCTTTTTGAACCACTGCTCCGCTTCGTCGATACGGCTGTGACTGCATAAAAAGACACCGTAGTTATTCTGCGCCTCGGGATTCTCCGGCCTGGTATTGACGGCCTTGCGGAAATAGCGTTCCGCCTCATCATCCTTTTTAAGCCGCCATTGCAGCAGCGCCATGATGTGATTGGCCTGCGAGTTATCCGCGTCAAGGCTCAGGGCCTTTTCAATATTTTCCGTGGCCAGTTCCAGCTGGCCACGCTGCAGATACTGTACTCCCAACTGCACATGGGTCTCGACCATACGCAGATTCTTGTCCCGCTCGTCCTTTCGTTCTGCCGACGAAGCACAACCGGCAACCAGCCACACACCCAGCAGCAGTGAAATTATTTTGAGTCCGCGACTCATGTGCTTTCCGCCTGCACCGACAGCCGCCGCTGACGGCTGGTGCGGTCCTGCACCTGCCCCGCGAGCTGGCCGCAGGCCGCGTCGATATCGTCACCACGGGTGCGACGAGTAATGGTGGTCAAACCTGCCTCGATCAGCACATCACGAAACCGGTCGATGGCATTCCCTGAAGAACGTTGATAGGACGTCTGCGGGAACGGATTAAAAGGAATCAGGTTCACCTTGGCCGGCACGTCGCGCAACACCTGCACCAGCTCACGGGCATGTTCCACGCTGTCGTTGACACCGGCCAGCATCACGTACTCGAACGTCACCCGGCTGCGCGGCGAATCGGCGCAGTAGCGGCGGCAGGCATCGAGCAATTCCCGGATGGGATACTTCTTGTTGAGCGGGACCAGCTGATCGCGCAGGGCGTCGTTGGGCGCATGCAATGACACCGCGAGGCTCACCGGACACTCGTCATGCAGCCGATCCATAATAGGCACCATCCCGGCCGTGGACAGGGTCACGCGCCGGCGCGACAGGCCATAGGCCAGGTCATCCAGCATGATGCGAATGGCCGCCGTAACGCTGTCGAAATTGAGCAGCGGCTCGCCCATTCCCATCAGCACCACATTGGTGATGATGCGCTCGCCTTTGGGGTCGCGCCCCAAGGCGCGGTTGGCCAGCCACACCTGTGAAATAATTTCAGCCGTCGTCAGATTACGATTGAAGCCCTGATGACCGGTGGAACAAAAGGAACAGTTCAACGTGCAGCCCACCTGCGACGACACGCACAACGTGCCGCGTTCTTCTTCCGGGATAAACACGGTCTCGATGGCGTTGCCGCCGGAAAGCTGCAGCAACCACTTGCGCGTTCCGTCTTCAGCAAGCTGATCGGCGATCACCTCCGGCGCCGCCATGCAGGCGATTTCCTTGAGCCGCGTGCGCAATTCCTTGCTGACATTGGTCATGGCGTCGAAATCCTCCACGCCATAGTGATGAATCCACTGTAAAACCTGCGTGGCGCGAAACGGCTTCTCGCCGATGCCGACGAAAAAATCCTGCATTGCCTGACGGTCAAGATTCAGCAGGTTGATTTTTTTCGCAGCGACTTCGCCGCCCGTGCCCGACGTGGCGGTTATAGGGATATGTTCTTCAGCCATACAATGTCCGGTAGATCACAAAGAGAATGATGCAACTTCAGGAAACAACGGGGTTTTCAGCCCCGACACAAGCCCATAGTGTAGCGGCTAGACCGGAGGCAGACAATAAAATCAGGGTTTTTTGCGGAGATTCGAGCGGGATAACGGAAATTCAACCCCCGTATTCCTCCATCCAGACCATCTGAATCGCCTCCAGAATCTTTTCTCCGGAGCGCTCGGGGCTATCGTCGAAATCCGGCAACTCCTGGACCCAGCGATGCAGGTCGGTAAAGCGCACATTCATCGGGTTCACGTCCGGAAACTTCTCGCACAACGCGATGGCGATCTCCCGGGTGTCGGTCCACTTAAGGCTCATGGCCGTCTCCTTATAGAGTCTCTAATGTTGAAATGGACAGGATTAACAAGATTTTTCAGGATTTACAGGATTAAAGACTTTGGGACAAGAAATCCTGCCTGCACTGTTGTATCGTGTTAATCCTGCTTTAATCCTGCCTGCACTGCTGTATCGTGTAAATCCTGTCTGATTTTTCTTTTTGTTAGATGGTCTTAATGCTTTTCGGAAACCAGATTAATCGTGTATTTTGGGATCTCGATCACCAGATCCTCCTTCCCAACCTTGGCTTGGCAGCTCAAGCGTGATTCCGGCTCAAGACCCCAAGCCTTGTCGAGCAGGTCTTCTTCCTTTTCCTCGGCCGTTGCCAGGCTGTTGAACCCCTGGCGCACCACCACATGGCAGGTAGTGCAGGCGCAGGCCTTTTCACAGGCGTGCTCGATGGGAATCCCGGCCTTGAGGG
>CAYIQV010000016.1:0-12808 GCA_964365635.1 uncultured Acidiferrobacteraceae bacterium | reverse complement strand
ATCAGGACTACACGGTGAAGGCCAAGGTATCGGAAGCAGCCTCACTCGCCTCCGCCGTTAAGACAGCAATTGAGGTCGCCTTCAGTGAGGGCAGGGATCTCGCCACAATCGGTGGTTTGTCCGTTGGTTCGCTCGGTATCTCAGCGGCGGCCAGTTACACCAGCAAGTATGTTACGTCGGTCGAACACAGGGCAGACGGCGTGGTTCGCGTGACGCTTAGTGCCGCCACCTCGCTACCGACCGGCACGAGAAGCGGCCTGATCGACTACACCCCCACGAATCGAGGCGGAAACCTGAGCTGGGCTGTATCGAGCCCCGGTGTGCCAACTAAGTATTGGCCCAAGACCTAACAGGTTCTTGTATCGGTACAAACAAGGGCGACTTAATTGTCGCCCTTGTTTTTTTCTGCTGATAAAACCACCTCTGGCAAATGGGCAACAACCCGCTTAAAGATCTCGCGCCATGCTCCTGATTGAAAGGAGCAGAAGGTTTGTTGTCATGTCACTACTGTTCCTGGGGCTGGGCGCGGCGGCATACCTGCCCGGCATCTCGGGTCCCTATCTGTTCGATGATTTCGGAAACCTGCTGAACAACGATTCCGTTAAGATCGACCGGCTGGATGCCGATACCTTGCGTCAGGCAAGCTACTCGCTCCAGTCAGGCCCGCTCCAGCGGCCGGTCTCGATGCTGACCTTTGCCCTCAACCACTATTTTGCTGGCGGCTTTCAAGACAGCACACCTTACAAGCTCACCAACCTCATCATTCACCTGGGCAATGGCCTGCTGGTCTTGTGGTTTCTTACGCTGCTTCTGGCGCGCGGTTATGGCGCACACGAAAACCAGCTTACCTCAAAATTCGTCGGCACAAGTTTCAGCGGCGTGCTGGCAAGTGCGGCAGCCGTGCTTTGGGTAGCTCACCCGATACAAATAACCAGCGTGCTCTATGTCGTGCAGCGAATGACCTCGCTCTCAGCGATGTTCACGCTGCTTGCCCTCATCTGCTACCTGAAAGGCCGCAACCGTATGGTCGGATCGCAACCGCACGGTGGTTTCTTGATGGTCGCTGGAGTGGCGATTTTTGGCACATTGGCGATTTTGAGCAAAGAAATCGGCGTGCTCATTCCCGCCTTCGTGCTTGTCATCGAACTCACGATGTACAGGAATGAAACACCCTGGCGATCTCTCGCGCAGTTACCAAAACGAACCCGGCACGCAGGCCTTGCGGTTCTCGGCATCGTTGTGATTGGCCTGGGCATGGCTGCGATCCAGTATGTTTTGCCCGGGTACAATAATGTGGAGTATTCGTTGCTGGATCGGTTATTGACGCAACCACGGGTACTTTGCTTTTATCTGTCTCTGCTCTTTATACCGCGCCTTGACGCCTTCGGCTTGCATCACGACGATATCGCCATATCAACGTCGGCCATCACCCCATGGACGACGCTGCCAGCGCTGTTTTTCCTGGCGGCACTGATTGCCGTCGCTCTCTGGGCACGCAAGCGTCACCCCATCTTCAGCCTCGGCATCCTCTGGTTCTTTGCCGGGCATTTGCTTGAATCGACTATTTTTCCATTGCAGATTGCTCATGAGCATCGAAATTACTTACCCTCCCTGGGAATTATTCTCTCAACTGTGTACGCGATTAATCACCTGGCATGCCACTTGAATAATCGAAAGCTGCTCCTGCTTGTGCCGGCCATGGGCTTGATGTTCGCAGTTACGACGGCTGTGCGTGCCAATCAATGGTCGAACTACCAGTCACTCAACATCTATGAAGCAAAACATCACCCCGCTTCGGCGAATGCGCAAATGGGACTCGGGGTCATGTTCCTCGAAATAGGCCAATACGCGGAGGGGGAACAGGCATTTGCCTTGGCCTCCGCGGCTGCTCCAAAAGAAGCAAGCCATCGCATACTGCGGGAACTCGCCACGGCGAAGCAAAAGCCAGGATCAGACAGGTCCGCCGATCGCAGTACACTGCTTGTGTTGTCGCAATTTCCCACAACGCCCACGACGGAGAGAACCATGCTGAACCTCGCCGACTGCCTGGAAAGCGCATGCCCGGAAATGCGTATTTCCATGGAGCATTGGCTGCGTGCCATTCTTGCAAGAAACCCGTCCCCGAACGATCCATCGTTTTTCTATTATCTACTGGGGAAAACATTGGTGGCACAAGGCCGATACCCTGAGGCTATTGAGGCGTTCGAGCATGCCGCGCGTGCCGATTCGAGCTATTTACACCCTCTTTTCTCGCTGGCCAATGTATACTTGCGGCTGGGACAGGCAGATAAAGCCGGGCAGATGCTTACGAGGCTAATTGAAAAAAACAAAAAGTCGCTTCATCAGCGCAACCGTGAAATCGCCCAACTTACCACTACGATTGACGCACTGAAACCGAAAAAAGATTGGACACAGCCACAGTAATGGATATTCGTTCCGGGCACTGCTATAGGCAAAGGCATATATGACCCATCGTGCATTGTCTATCATCCTCCCGGCACGAAATGAGGCGTCCGCCCTGGACGGGATTCTTCTGGAGATACACTCACTCTATCCTGCCGCTGAGATCATCGTCGTAGACGATGGCTCCTCGGATGAAACCGCGCGTGTCGCGCGCTCCCATAAAGCCACGGTGATCTCGCATCCTTACTCCATGGGTAACGGCGCCGCAATCAAAACGGGTGCGCGCACAGCACATGGCGATATTCTGGTATTCATGGACAGCGACGGACAACACCGCCCGAAAGACATCGCCCTGTTGTTGCACAAGCTGGATGAGGGCTACGACATGGTCGTCGGTGCGCGCGCCAGAAAATCACAGGCAGGTATGCACCGTGCCGCTGGTAATGGCCTCTATAACTGGGTCGCCTCCTGGATGACCGGCCGGAAGATCGAAGACCTGACGTCCGGCTTCAGAGCTGTTCGCTCTGCCAAGTTCAGAAAGTTCCTTTATTTGCTGCCCAACGGGTTCTCATACCCCACGACGATTACCATGGCTTTCTTCCGCTCGGCGTATCCCGTAGCGTACGTTCCGATACAAACTGATACAAGAAAGGGGCGCAGCAAGATCAACCTTCTGAAGGACGGGATACGATTTTTCATAATAATCCTACGTATTGGCGCGCTGTTCTCTCCAATGCGCTTGTTTTTGCCTGTGAGCTTTCTATTCTTTCTGCTGGGCACAGCTCTCTATAGTTACACATATATCACCGTAGGCAGATTCACCAACATGAGCGCCCTGCTCTACATCGCCTCCATGCTCACGTTCCTGATTGGCATCGTCTCAGAACAGGTATCCTCCTTGCATTACAAGGATGCGAATGAAGATCGCACAAATCAAAATAACGGACAATGAAGAATCCTGGTCCCGCAGGATATAAACCCAATGCCGTGATGGACATTGAGTTACCGGCGATATCGATCTTGATCTGAATGACTGAAAATGAGTGAAACATTGCGTGTCCTCATGCTGACATCGAGCTATCCTCAGAACGCGCAGGACAGCTCCTCCGGTTTTCTGCGCTATCTTGGCTACTATCTGGCACGCCAAGGCGTCGCCATACATGTCCTTGCCCCGTCAGGCGCGACATCAGGCATTGAGCAGGAAAACGGTGTGACGGTGCAGCGATTCCGATATTTCCCCGCACGCTGGCAGAAACTGGCCTACGGCTCCGGTATACTTCCCAACCTTCGTCGGGCTCCCGCGCTTTGGTTTCAGGTTCCGTTTTTCATCCTTGCCATGATGGGCGCCTTGCTTCGTTTGCGCCTGAAGACACAGCCGCACCTGATCCACGCCCACTGGGTCATCCCGCAAGGATTGGTCGCGGTAATGGCAAAGCTCCTGCTACGAACACCCGTGATTGTGAGCATCCACGGGGCAGATGCTTTTGCTCTGAAACGAGGATTCCTCTCGTCCGTCAAGCGTTTTTGTCTGCGGCATAGTGATGCCTGGACTTCGAACACACGTGCCACGGCCGAAGCCATTACCCACGGCCACAAGCTTCCACTTCCACACATCCTTCCCATGGGCGTGGACATAGACCGCTTTGCTTCTGGCTCCCGGGACCGACTACGCTCCCATTGCCGACCCGATGACTTGATCGTCCTGTTTGTGGGCCGTTTGATTGAGAAAAAGGGCGTGGACGACCTGATCAAAGCATACGCCCGGCTTCCCGAAAAGTTGCGCGATAGGACAACCGTGTGGATCGTCGGTCGTGGAGAATTGGAAGACCTGCTTAGAACTTTGAGCACGGAACTGGGTATTGGCGAAAAGATAAAATTCTTGGGCGAGATACCCAATGACCAGCTGCCTGATTATTATGCGGCCGTTGACCTGTTCGTGGGCCCCTCCGTGGAGGCCGTTTCTGGCGATACGGAAGGCCAAGGTGTCGTTTTCATCGAGGCCTTCGCAGCAGGTCTTTGCGTCATCGCCACACGCGTGGGCGGCATTCCTGAAGTTGTGGATGACGGCCATACGGGAATGCTCGTTTCACCGAGGAACCCGACTGAGCTCGCATCGGCGATGCAGCGTCTGCTCTCTGATCCCGGCCTACGGGAACGCCTTGGGTGTAGCGCAAAAGCAAGGGCGCGCGAATGCTATGCGTGGGAGATTATTGCGTCTAGATTTGTTGATCTTTATCGGTCTGTCCTCGAGCAGTAATGCCATCCCAAATACCCTTCAGAATCATCTTTATCTGCTGACCGCGCTCCTTGTCGAACAAGCCGAAATATATTAAGGTAAAAATAATCTTGAGCGCGTTGTTGAGTTTCCAGAAAAGAGGAACATAGGCCCTGCGATAGAGCCACAGCGCGTTGCGCACAATGAAATAGTGCCTGGACGGTTTTCTATGCGGCATATGGCGCCAGCCAAAAAACCAGTAACGAATGACAAAATTCCCCATATGGTGGTGCAAAGTTGCCGAGCACACGCCGTATACCTTATAGCCTATCGCTCGCGCGCGCATGAACCAGTCCGTATCCACGTGATCCACAAAAAATGACTCATCGAAACCACCCACGCGCTCCATGACTTCCAACGGATGAAGACTACCGGAGGAATTAAGATAATCACAGGCAACAAGGCCAGCATGTTCCTGATCGCAACGCAGACGCTTCCATTTCCACCTACGCATACGGTAAAAACCATTCTCATGGCCGGACCGCGGATCAATCAGCCGCGCACCGACGGCCGCGAACGGGACCCCCTGTGAGCGCAGCGACTCGGCGGCCGCGTGGAGACTAGAAACCAAGTGAGGGGTTGGAATGCTGTCATGATCCAGGAACAGCACATAGCGCCTGCGCGAACGCATGACGAATTCCAAACCACGGTTCTGCGCATATGCGATACCATAGTTCTTGTCGAGCAAGATGACTTGTACCCCGGCATGCGATTGTTGGATCCCGTCCAGGAATTTCCTGAAGTCAGGCCCGGAGTCGTTATCAACGATGATGACGAGCCCTAGCTGCGTGCAAAGCGTCTGAACGAGGGTCTCAAAGACTGCTGTCTCCGGCGCGCAGGTAACAACTATCCCCGCACAATCCTCGTGGGCTGAACAACCTGCATCGGCGGTAACTTTCTTCTCTGGTTCCAACGGTTAACCTCTCTCGTCGGTACTGATCATACAATAACCCGAAATCCAGCTCCGACATCTTGGCCGGCTACGCCTTGGTACGCCATGGTTTCTTAACCCGAGGGGCCGCCAGATTCGGCCAGTAGTCGTTGAGAGCCAGATTCGGATTGTAGGCAGGATCATTACCGAGCAGATGTGACCAGCGTGAACGCATGTAGGCAATTTCACTCTGGAAGCGCCGCTGCTTTTCAGGCGTGTCTTCCGGACCACGGGAGGCCGATTCGTGGTGATAGAGTTCTGCGAAAGGCGTCCAGAGATTCCAGAATCCACGTTCCATCACCCTTAGACAAAAATCTACATCGTTGAACTTCACTGGGAGATTCGCCTCATCCATGCCGCCCACACTCTCATAAACGGCCTTCCTTACTACCAAACAAGCCGCCGTTACTGCCGACAGATTTTGCACAAGACGCGCGCGCCCCTTATAACCATCTATCCCTCGGGAAGTACCTTGGTAGAGATGGCCGGCCACTCCACCCATACCCATTACAACACCCGCATGCTGTATGCGATTGCTCGGATAATAGAGCATGGCCCCAACTGCCCCAATTTCCGGACGCACTGCGTGACTAACCATCTCATCGAGCCAGTCTTCGGAGATTATCTCGACATCATTGTTCATCAGACATAACAATTCGCCTCGAGCAGATCGAGCGGCAAAGTTGTTGATAGCTGAATAATTAAAAGGCTGGTCGTAGCGGAGAACTCTGGCCCTACCTGCTTCCTGGAGGGAAGCAAGATATTCAATGGTATCCGGATCGTCGCTTTGGTTGTCCACAATCAGAATTTCAAAGGGGGTGTAACATGTCTTGCTGCAAAGGCTGTCTATACACTGGCTAAGTAAATGCAAACCGTTACGTGTGGGGACAATGATGGAAACAAGCGGTGGCGGATTAGGAAGATTGTAACGTACACGCAAGTACGCTTTAGTGATCAAGCTTATCGTCGCGGAACGCCCCATTCTCTCGATATGCCCTCTTACAGCAGCCATTCCAGCCTTTCTTGCATAAGGCTTCTCATCACTAGAGAATGCCGCCGAGCCCTCGATAGCTCGCCAGTGATAGAGAACATGGGGAATATGGCAGATGTGCAAAGCAGGAATGGCCTCGCTGATCCGCAGCGCCAGATCCCAATCTTGCGAACCTTCGTAACCCTCGCGGAAGCCGCCCACGGCGCGAACGACAGCGATACGGTATACGCCAAGGTGGCTAATCACGTTTTGCGCGGTAAATAGATCGGGATTCCAATCCGGCTTAAAATAAGGGTCAAAGCGGCGGCCTGTTTCATCAATCTTGTCTTCATCGCTGTAAATCAGATCAAGATAGGGTTTTTCGTTTAGCGCGACCGCAACCATGTACAGGGCATGCGGCGCAAGCTCATCGTCATGATCGAGCAGGGCGATGAGCTCGCCCTGAGCCAATGCAAGGGCGCTGTTGGACGCAGCGGAGATATGGCCGTTGGTTTCACGTATTACAATGCGAATGCGATCATCCAGACGTACGTACTCTTCCAGCACGGCCTTTACATGAGGCTCCGTGGAGGCATCGTCCGCGATACACAGTTCCCAGTGCGGATACAGCTGTGCCCGAACAGACTCGATGGCACGCCGCAACCAAACCTCCGGCGTGTTATAGGCAGGCATCAGGATGGAGATGAGAGGGCGCCGCGCAAACGACGCCACATGCAAACGTATGAACTCCCGGTCGTCGTCGGTCAGCGCATCGTGAACCTTGATCCAATGCTCATAGGTAAAGCTTCCCTGGATAAAATTCTGAAGTGACTGCCTGAATCCGGACAGTCCACGTACACGGATAATTTTCAAAGCCACCCAGATCAGGCTCAAGCGGTGCTGATGCCTGATGAACGCCACAATCGCCTTGCGCAAGGAGTTGGCAATGTGAAACGTCCGCAACAGCCCCTTGTCAAGCACATCCATTACATGCTCGACGGAGGAAAAGGGGTGGCCTATTGATGCGTGCTGCGTCTTTTTGTTCTCTGTCGCTGCAGCCAGCTTTCTGATGAGATCATCATAGACCTGAGGCGTAATCAGAAGAGGAGATAGGTCTTTTAGCGGTTTGTGAAGCAACGCTTCGAAGCTATGCAGGTGTGACGGTGCGTGCAAATAGGTTTGGAACACGCTCTCCAGAGCACACAGCTTTACCCAAGCGGATTTCTCCAAGGTAATATCGCAGGCCTGCAGAATTGTCGAGATGAACGCCGATGCTTTCACCTCCCCGAGCGATGCTGGAATAGGGCTGGCATAAAGCGAGTAGAACAAGCCCCTCACCACCACCCATGAGGCAGGCAGCGGTTCGATGGCCTCCCATTCGGCATCGATGTAAACCAGATTCCCGTCTTCATCCTGGATCAGGTTGAACGGTGTGCAGTCGATGAAATTACCCGGCAGTAAGAATTCCAAACCGGTCGCCGTATTACCGGCTTCGACGGCGTGCTGGCGCAGGAATTGTAACCATGGCCGAAGCCATTCCTCGAGCTCGGACAGGCCGGCCTCAGCCGCCAGCAATTTCCAGAGGCCTGTCACCCATAGCCGTCCTTGGATATATCGGCTGTCCAGTGGTCGATGGTGAAATGGCTGTTTGCCGTCGTCGCCCCGTGGGAACCCATGCAGAATGTTTTTTCGCACATGCAGTTCGCTGGCTTCCTCGAGAACGCGGGTTTCCGTCCAGAATGGGCTACGCCTACCAGTGCTGTAGGACACAGCGAGCCAATCGGGAGGAGGGATTGCGGTTTTGTCTCCATGCCGGGCAATGATCAAGAATGAATTAGCCAAATCCGCGACCAAGCTATTTTCAGCGATGGCATGCCAAGCCAGATTTTCATGGAACGTATGATACTCACCACCGCGCTTGCCAAGCGTTGGCCGTGCCAGCAGATCGGCAACACGGAGATCAGTGCGCGTCAGGGCCGCCTCACTGAGCAAAATCGTAGGCAGTTTGTAGTCTGGGAACGGATAGTAAAAGACTACCGACCCCAAGCCCGCTGCGCACAACCTGTGCCGCAGCGCGCGCCTGCCGAATGTAATAGGCGTATCCTTCCCATAAAGGCCATGCAGGCCGAAGAACGGCTGAGCCGTATGGTCTTCCTTACAAGCAGTGAAATATTTGAGGCCAAGTTGGTTCTCGATCGCCAAGACCAAGGTTCCGCCCTCGGCGAGGAGAGATCGTGCCTTTTCAAGACAGGCCCCCACCGGGTCAGAGCCGGGAATGAACAGCGGGGCGTATTCCAGCACCCCAATCAGGGTAATGACGTCATATCGATCCGACGTTTCGAAATCAGCCAGATTATCGCAATAGACCCGAACATTGGGCAGATCGCGGCACCGTTCCGCTGCACCCTCTGCACGTCGGCAGCTGCCTTCTACCGCCGATACGGCGGCGCCTGTCTCGCCCAGGTAGCGGGTAATCGCACCAAAACCGCAACCGAATTCAAGGACCCGCAAATCCTTACCAATAGTAAGCGGGCGAAGTAAATTTGCACGGAGCGGGCTGAGATGGTATTCACTGGGCCAATCGTTTATGTGGCCCCGGAGTTCATCTGAAGCGCAACTGACATCGTTGCACTGCCTCAACACGGCCAATAAACGGCTCTCAACGGCCATTCCATCGGAGTACTCAATCCCCTTATAGGAGGGCTTGACCCAGACTCTCAGAGATTCATCCAGAACGTACTGTAGATACTCCATCCTATGAACTCGCTTGCGTCTCAATCAAGTAGTAAACACTTCCCCTATCCTCCAGACGGTCATTCCCTTCCAGCTCATTAAAATGTCTATCCACAACTCGGTAACCTAAGCTGTCGATAAGCGCGTCAAATGACTCCCGGTTGTAGCGAGACCCCCACGTCCAACCCGGAGCCGGACTTTCAAAGTAGTCCGGCGCTGAATTCGCCATGGACACCACGCTCTGCAGGATCAAATATTTTCTTGCCAACCGATATGACTTCTTAATGATTTCCCTCGGGTTGGCGACGTGATAGAGCCCCCCCACATTGGCGACAATATCCGCTGGTGGCATCTGGTCGATATCAGTGACATCAAGTTTGTGAAATTCGACATTCGTAAGTCCAAGACGATTGGCAATAACGGATGCTTGCGAAAAGTGATTGTCACGGTCGTTATCAATACCAATGGCAGTAGTCGCGCCGAAATGCCTGGCCAACATTGCATAGTAGCCATCGGCACAGAACAGTTCCACGAATGATACAGGATCGCCAGAGCGCGCCTTTGATTTAGCGATAGCCCATTGCACATAAGCGGAAATGATAGGCGCTTTACATCTCTGGTTAGCGGCGAATATTCCTGGTTTCTGACGCGATACTGCGCCGAACGCCGCAAAATCATGATACAACTCGCCTAGATCGCGCAGGTCTTTTTTAGGTCGGCCCCACATCGAGAAAACGCACCGCAATGTCATCCTGCGCCCACTCTATCTATGCATTCTTTGCCACCTGACTCGACATCGCGCAAGCTGATCATAGGGTCCATATCAATAATCCCGGATTGGGCAAGATAGCCGGTAACAGTCAAATGAATGGCATCATATCGCCTATCCAGCACGACAAGCTGCGACCGCACATCCTCGACCACCCCGACAGAAAAAAAGTATTCCCCGGGGGCCAAGTGAGGGGCAAGCGAAAACTCGACAGTAACCGCATCATGCGCGCAACGTGGAACCGAAATCTCCTCCTTCCCAATAGAGTTGACGGCACAGAGCACAGCCCCTTCCCTGGATTTGACAACAAGGCCATAAATCGGCCGCTGGACATCGTGTTCAAACAACACCCTTATCGCGCACATCAAACGTGCCTGACCGCAGCTGACCTCGGAGACATGTTCCGCCCCCGCACAGGACAGCCGAAAGTCCAGAATACGTGCGGATTGGTCGCCCCAGCGATACTCTCCCGGGTTGTACGCACCGCGCAAATGAAAATATTCGTCGGTCGTATTCACCGCAAACGGGATGGGGCAATCTCCATCCATGTCCCGACCGGCGCCTGGCTCAGGGACGCTTCTCACTCGATTAAACAACAATTCCATGTATCGGGTAGAAACACCGCCGGCGTCACCATTCGCGAGAAGCACGCCTTCGTGAAGCAATAAGGCTTTTTCGCATAACCTCACAATCTGCTCCGTGGCATGGGATACCAAGAGAATAGTGGCGCCGCGATCTTTCAACGCGTCAAATCTTCGAAAGCATTTCGCCTGAAATCGCGCATCGCCCACCGCTAGCGCCTCATCCACCACTAATACATCGGGATCAACTGAAATTGCCACCGCAAAAGCGAGTCGCAGAAACATCCCGCTCGAGTACGTCCGCACCGGCTGATCAATAAACTCTCCGATATCCGCGAATTCCGCAATCCCATCAAAACGCGCGGCCATCTCCGCTTGGGTGAACCCCATCAGCGCAGCTTGAAAATATACGTTTTCCCGCCCGGTAAATTCCGGATTAAACCCTGCACCCAACTCAAGCAGCGCAGAAACCCGCCCATTAACCTTCACACTGCCGGACGTGGGTTTCAAAATGCCACAAATCAATTGCAGCAGCGTGCTCTTGCCTGAACCGTTGTGGCCGATAATGCCGACGGTCTCGCCTTTTTTGATGTCGAAGCTTACATCCTTGAGCGCAGTGAATTCGCGGTTAAACTTCATGCGTCCCAGGCTCAACGCTTGCTTGATCCGATCTCCGGGATGACCGAAGACGCGATAGGTTTTGGTAAGATTACGTGCAGAGATGGCGAGATCAGAGGGCATCGGCGAACTCTTCGCGACTATGCTGGAAAAATGCATGTCCCAGCGCGAATACTGTGATGCCCAGCAGAAGTGCCCAACCCCAGGCATCCCACGCAACAGGCTGCCCCGCTAATGCCGCACGCGCACCCTCGATCACGGCACCAAGTGGGTTATATCGGTACAGAGGCTGTAGCGCTGCAGGAACGGCACTGGCCGGATAAAACACCGGCGAGAGAAACAGCAGCATTTGCACGAACACCGGCACGATTTGCGTCATATCTTTAATAAACACGCCCCACGCGGCCAGAAACCATGCCAAGCCAAGCGCGAACAGCAGCAATGGCAATAGTATTACGGGAAACAACAAAAGCGACGCATGCACTTCCCCAACCCAAGCCAGAGCAACAAACAGGATAAATCCATTGAACAATGCGTGAACCAATGCGGCACCGAAAGGAACAACTGGCAGCATCTCAACCGGAAAAATAATTTTCTTCACGTAGCTCGGATAGCCGCGTACGGCGCTGGGTGAACGCGATACAGTCTCGGCGAAGATATTAAAAACAATCAGGCCGCAATAAAGGTTGAGGGTGAAAGGGATGCCATGTGATTCCACCGACCAGCGTGCCTGGAATATCTGCCCGAACACAAACGCAAATATCCCCAACATGATGAGTGGGTTGAGAAAGATCCACAACAGGCCAAAATAAGCGCCTCGATAGCGGATTAATACATCACGCTTGACCAGTTGACCAAAAAGATAGCGCTGAGAAATAAGCGATTGCAGGAACTTTGCCCTGTGTTGTGAGTGCGTGAAAATATCTAAACCATACTCGCCAGTTCATATCCAATACGACAAATTCATCCGTACAGCAATACTTCCACCGGCCGTAAACTTGCCGCACTACTCAGATGCGTCCATAATCTCAAATCGCGGAATGCTTCCGCGTTTATTGCTCTGCCACAGGACCAAATTGGGTCGCACTCCCAAAAAAAATTGGTACGAAGCCTTTCATACTCTTATACTGATTCATGGCCAATATGCGGGTTTTCTGCCGATGTAACGCTCGGTCCTCTTAACAACACCCTGCAGATTCATTCATTATCGACACCTCCCACCACTAGGGCAAGACTAATAATCCCTGTCTTCCCCCCCTTCCCCCCAAGCGTAGTCGTCAAACAATGAGCTTACTCAAGGTTACCCAGCCGCTTGGTGGCTGTCAACGTACTGCCAGACGGTGGTTCCCCGCCTTTCTATTGCCTTCAGCCTGAACTTCCGCCCAAGAGCTATCTATTTTACAATGGCACCACTGCCTGTTAATGTCGATCTAGCTAAATAGACTGGCCTTTTCGGTTTTTATTGTGATCATATTGGGGCGGTAGCTCAGCTGGGAGAGCGCTGCGTTCGCAATGCAGAGGTCGAGGG
>CAYIQV010000015.1:0-13260 GCA_964365635.1 uncultured Acidiferrobacteraceae bacterium | reverse complement strand
ATGTGCTTGCCCTTCTTGTTGTAAAACTGGGCCACACCCTTGATCGCGAGGTTGTCGGATTCGGTGGCGCCGGAGGTCCAGACGATTTCCTTGGCGTCGGCATTGATCAGCGCCGCCACGTTGGCGCGCGCCTCTTCGACGGCTTCTTCTGCGCGCCAGCCGAAGGAATGCGAACGCGAGGCCGGATTGCCAAAATTGCCATCGAGCGTCAGATAACTGCACATCTTTTCCGCCACGCGCGGGTCTACCGGGGTGGTGGCGGAATAATCGAGATAAATCGGTTTCCTCATGAATTCTGTATCTCCAGCTATTTCGTGGCTATCAGCTTCAGCCGACGGCGCGTCCGGCCATTCGCCGCAACTGGCTCAGTTGCGTGGAAAGTGCCGCAATAAATAAATCGATGTCTGCCTCTGTATTCCCGGAAGCCAGGCTGACACGAATCGAACTGCGCGCCAGCATCGGTTCCACACCCATCGCCAGCAGAATCGGACTCGGTTCCGGATCGCCACTGGCGCAGGCCGAGCCGCTCGAAACCGCGAAACCCGCACGATCAAGATTCAGCAACAAGGTCTCGCCGTCGATATCCGGCATGCCGAAACATACCGTGTTGGGCAAACGCGTGGCCTCGGCGGCAAAAATCTCGATGCCGCCGATCGCGCGCAACCCCGATTCCAGCCGGCTGCGGAGATTCCCGGTGCGCGCACCGTACTCGGCTAGCTGCGCCTTGGCCAAACTCGCCGCCATGCCAAACCCCACGATGCCGGCGACGTTCTCGGTACCGGAACGGCGGTTCTTTTCCTGCCCGCCGCCATGCAGCAACGGCGGCAGATCAACGGACTTATCGACAATCAGCGCGCCCACGCCTTTCGGGCCATTCAGCTTGTGCGCGGAAAGGCTCATCATATGCACGCCGCTGGCCACGAAGTCGACTTCGATCTTGCCCGCTGCCTGCACTGCATCCGTGTGCATCAGCGCACCAGCCGCTCGCACCGCCTGACTGATGGCTGCAATGTTCTGTATCGTTCCGGTTTCGTTGTTCGCCATCATCACCGATACCAGCACCGGTGAAAGTGCCAATGCCTGTTCCAGTACATTTTCGCGCAGACAGCCTTGGTGATCTACAGCCAAAGTGGAAATCTGCCAGCCGTTTTTCTTCAATGCGGCGGCCGAATGTTCTACCGAGGGGTGTTCCGTGGCGCCTAGGGCGATTTTTCCTGGCGCAGCGCCGGCGGCCGCGCCCTTGATGGCAAAGTTGTTGGCCTCGGTGCCGCCACTCGTGAAAACCACCTGGCTCGGATGGGCCTGCACCAGTTCCGCGACCTGTTCGCGCGCGCTATCCACCGCCGCCCGCGCCAACCGGCCAAAACGATGCGCGCTGGACGGATTGCCATGATGCCCCGTTAAATAGGGCATCATCGCTTCCAGTGCCCTTGGATCAAGCGGCGTGGTGGCGTTGTGGTCGAGATAAATCGCCATCGGCGTTAATTACAGATGACAACGTTTAGCGTACCGCGACCTGTGCCCGGCCTTCCTGACGCGTGGCCACGGCCTGAACATGCGGCTTGGCGACGAGATCTGCCAGCGTAATCCCGCTGAGAAATGTATGGATGCGCTCGCTCAGGTCTTCCCACAGCTGATGCGTCAGACAGACTTCATCACCGTGGCAATTTTTCTCACCGCTGCAGCGCCGGGCATCGATATTCTCGTTGATGGCGTGCACGATCTCGGCCACGGAAATCTTGGACGGCTCCGTGGCGAGCGTATAACCGCCGCCCGGACCACGCACGCTGTCCACCAGCCCGCTGCGACGCAGGCGCGCAAATAACTGCTCAAGGTAGGAAAGCGAGATGCCCTGGCGCTTGGCGATCTCGGCCAGCGTCACCGCCCCTTTCTGATAGTGCAGCGCCAGATCCAGCATGGCGGTCACCGCATAACGTCCTTTGGTAGTCAGTTTCATGGATATATTCCCATACGATTATTAAGTTCTACCAGTTTACATACTTGATAAATACAGTCAACTATTATTTTTTTTATCGCTGCCTTCTTGTGGATTATCCGGAGAAGACGGGTCTTCCAGATTGGTGACGTCGAGATCTGGCAGATCAAGATTAACCTTAATGCCGGCTTCCTTGAGCGCTTTCGACAATATTTTCATATTTTTATCAAAGAGATGCATGTGATCCAGCATGCAATCTATAGCATGGGCCACGGGGTCTGATGCCTGCTGGGTCATGCCATAGGCATCGAAACCGATCTTGCGCGCCATGGCCTCACGTTGCTGGGCTTTGGCATCAGAGGATTTGGGCGGCACGATCCTCCCGGGAATGCCGACAACGGTGGCTCCTGCCGGCACATCCTTCACCACCACGGAGTTCGAGCCCACGCGAGCGTTATCTCCAATCATGATAGGACCCAAGATCTTGGCGCCCGCCCCGATTACCACGTTATTGCCCAGCGTGGGATGGCGTTTCTCCTTCTGCCACGAGGTCCCGCCCAGCGTCACACCGTGATAGAGCGTGCAATCGTCCCCGATTTCAGCGGTTTCCCCGATGACGACACCCATGCCGTGGTCGATAAAAAATCGCCGGCCTATCTTGGCACCGGGGTGAATCTCGATTCCGGTGAACCAGCGCGCCAACAGAGACAGCACGCGTGCCAGCCAGCGCAGACCCCAGACCCACAGGCAATGCGATACGCGGTGTATCCCTAGCGCGTGTACTCCAGGGTAGGTCGTCAGCACTTCAAACGTCGATCGCGCCGCCGGATCACGCTGAAAAACACTGTTAATATAATCGCGCATGCTTTTGAACATTAAGTTAAATTTCCTGATGCTATTAAGCGGTTCTTGACTGTTCTTGTCAAACTCTGGGTCTTGGTTTTTGCACGGACGTTAGTATGCCACGCAAAATGTTCAACTCGTTACGATCCAGCTGCGCCCGGTTGTAAAGCCGCATCAGACGCCGCATCAGAAACCGCGGGTTGTCCGGGTCGAGAAAACCGGTCTGCTGCAGCACCTCCTCCAGGTGCTGGTAAAAAAGCCGCATATCCTCGCTACTGGCCGGCTCGGCTTCCCGTTCCTGCTGGTCTTCCGCCACCCTCCCGGCCAGCTCCGCCCGATATATCTCGTAGGCCAGAATTTGCACAGCGCAGGCCAGATTCAGAACGGGATGCTCCGGGTTGGAAGGGATGGTGACCACGTATTGGCAGTGGTCGAGCTCCGGATTCGTGAGGCCCATGCGTTCCTGACCAAATAGCAGCGCCACCGGCCCCTGCTGCGACCCAGCCAGCAGCGTACGGGCGCACTCCACGGTATCCAGCTCTGGCCACTCAATCCGCCGCATGCGCGCCGTTGTGCCAATGACGATATGGCACCCCTTGATGGCCTCATCGAGGGTGTCACAGATCACGGCACGCTCCAGAACATCCCCCGCCCCGGCCGCCCGCGCAGTCGCCTCCGGGCTGGGAAATTTTTCGGGCGCAACCAGATACAGGCTCTCCAACTGCATGTTCTTGATGGCGCGTGCGACCGCGCCGACGTTGCCGGGATGGGTCGGCCGGATCAAAACGATGCGGATATCGGAAAGAGGCATGCAAGCCCGTCCTAATTGCTGGGTAGATGTTATTTTACCGGGATAACCCGGCAAGTTCTGCTTTTAACAGGCCTCCGGCGCCTATACAATGCCCGCCGCTTTGCACTGTTCTAACGTTACTTAACAATCAGGAAGCCTCATGCACCCCATGCTCAACACCGCGGTCAAGGCCGCGCGTGGCGCCGGAAACGTCATTATGCGCCATCTGGATCAGTTGGAACGCCTGACCGTGGAAAGCAAGGGTCTTAAAGATTACGTCAGCGAGGTCGATCGCATGGCGGAGGCGGAGATCCTGCGCGTCCTGCAATATGCCTACCCGAACCACGCCATCCTCGCGGAAGAAACTGGACAGCACGCCGGCGACGATTACCAGTGGATCATCGACCCGCTCGACGGCACCACCAATTTCCTGCATGGCTTCCCGCACTTCGCCGTCTCCATTGCCCTCAAGCATGGGGACAAGCTGGAACAGGCCGTGGTGTTCGATCCGGTGCGCAATGAACTGTTCACCTCCACACGCGGCCAGGGCGCGCATCTGAATGACCGGCGCATTCGCGTCAGCCGCGTCAAGGAACTGGAATACGCCCTGCTCGGCGCCGGCTTTCCGTTCCGCTCACACGACCATCTTGAAATCTGGATCAACACCCTGCGCGATCTCATGGTACACACGAGCGGCATCCGCCGCGCCGGCTCCGCGGCGCTCGACCTCGCCCACGTGGCCTGCGGGCGCTACGACGGTTACTGGGAATTCGGGCTGCACCCATGGGACATCGCCGCCGGATGTCTGCTCGTTCAGGAGACCGGTGGTCTCGTCGGGGATTTCGCGGGCGGTCAGAACTTTCTGGTGAGCGGGAACATCATTGCGGGGAATCCAAAAATCTTCGCGGAGATACTGCGGCACATCACGCCGCACCTGACCACTGAATTGAAATGCTAAGAGCCCGCTGACTCCTGCATCACGTCGGCGCAGACAAACTGCTCGACGGAACCGGTCTGTTGTAAACGCTGCAGCGGACGAACCAGGCGGGCGGGGATATTTTCCTGAACCAACCACACGTCGCGGCCCAGCTGACAAACGCCGCGAGGCGCCAGCAGCGTGGCGGGCTGGGGTGGAACCTGCATGGCGGGCAACAACAGCCCGGCAAAATAAACCGGGGCGGCGTTGTCGCTGTTCCCGGGTCGAATGGCAACCGGTTGCACGCTTGGCGCCAACAACTCCACACCCATCTGAAGACTGCTGGCTTCCGGGCTTTTCATCCAGCGCACCACACCGACATTCCAGCGCTCCAGGTCGTCCACGCGTTGAATGCCGACCAGATCGCCGACACGCACCGATGTTTGCATGTTGCCGTAGCGCACCAGAAACAATCCCTTCGGTCCACTGTCTCGCACCTGCCAGCGATCCATGCGGAAGGCCTCGGAGACGGTTGGGGCGCTTTCCGTCGGCGCCGGGGACGACTGTGCCGTCACGGGCTCATCCAGCGGAATGAAGGCTTCCTCCTGATCCATGTGATCGGGCAGTGTGACACGGTCGTCCATCGAGACACCGATATCCGTCCAAGCAGGGGTCGCCAGCGGCTTCTGGCCATTGCTGAAAAAGTGCACGGCGCCGACTCCCGCGCACACGAAAACATAACCGGTGTGTTTAATCCGCGCGTGCCGCCGCTGCATGCTCTGTCCCCAGACACGCACCATGCGCTGCAACATTTCAAGACAGGCGGAGTCGAGGCAGTCCACGCCGATATCCAGCGACCGCGCCGTTTCGCCGCGTTGCAAACGGGTAATAAAAGTATTGACGATTCTGGTGAGCTCGCTGACATCGAGCAGGCGCATCTCCGGCCCCGACCGTACCTGGGTGTCGCGCGGGAATGGAATCGGCGGCGCATCCGCCGCCTTGATCAGGAAATGGCCCATGGGATTCGCGACTTCTCCCAGATTCTGCAACGTCGTCTTCGTCGCCCACTTCTGCAGGAAGCGTTGCAGCTGCCGGCATTCGTCTTGCGGCATGTGATAGGGATTGGATAGACCGAGCAGCAGAATCCTGAGGTAATCCTGCGCGATGCTGGTCTCCGCCACCGAATCCCTGGAAGCCGCCACATCGTTGTGTATTCCTCGCGCCTCGGCATAGCGATAGAGATCGTGAATCTCCTTCCACACACCCGCCGGATAAGGCATATAGACCTGGTACGAGCGCAGCAACACCTCACCCAGGTATTGCATCGCCCGGGTCATGATCTGCGTCAGCAGCGATTTCTTGCCCCACCACAGGCGACTCGACGGCAAATCGCGCAACGCCGCCTTGTAGCCGTAGGCCATCTCCATGTGCAACTGGCGAATGAACTCGGCCAACTGCCGTTTCTTCGGCGTCAGCGGCAATGCCAGCCGGGAAAAATAGGATTCAAGCGCCCCCACCACCGTGGCCACCGGACCACGATAAATCTCCATCAGTTCGAAACGCCGCGGCGCCTCGAGGTTGAGGCGATTCAAGGTGTACAGGGACTGGTAGATTTCGCGTGCCGACGCCGCACTATCCGCCAACGGCAGGGCAGCGAGCCAGGCACGCGCATATTTCGGGTCAGTTTCCGTCGTCCAGGCGGAAGTCCGTTTCTGCGGTAGGGAAAGGGCAAGCTCTGCCACGCCAACAACCTCCGACGGTCCAAATGCTTTTTAGAATACTTTCAAGTAATTATATAGCACACGCCTTGTCCGCCCGGCGGGCTTGCCGCATGTCGGACTGGCGCGATAACCCGGTAAATGCGGGGCGCAGGCCGATTTACGCGGCTTTTGGTGCCACGACCAAGACATCCGAAGCCTGCGGACCATATTCTGGAATAGCCACATCAAGCGGATGCCAGCTCACCGCGCCGTGCGGGTTCCATATATAAGGTGCGAGCGTGTATTATTCGCCGCGATTCACATTCACTGGAGAGCTGCAATGACCTACGTGGTCACCGAGTCCTGCATCCGCTGCAAATACACCGACTGCGTCGAAGTCTGCCCCGTGGACTGCTTCCACGAAGGCCCGAATTTCCTGGTCATCGATCCCGATGAGTGCATCGATTGCACGCTGTGCGTGCCGGAATGTCCGGTCAACGCCATTTTTGCCGAGGACGACCTGCCCGAGGATCAGAAGCAGTTTATCGAGATCAACGCGGAACTCACGAAAAAATGGCCGGTGCTGACGGAAAAGAAGGAAGCCCCCGAGGACGCCGCGAAGTGGGAAAACGTTCCCGACAAACTCAAGCACCTTGAACGCTGACAGCACGATCCAGATTGTCCCCTTTGGAGAGGATCCGTTACGCCAACTTGCGCTCCTCCTGCTTGACCGGGAAGCCGCGCGGCTTCCCGATTTAAGCCAGCACGTTGTTCTGTTTCCACAAACCAGCGCCGTCCCGCGTTTCCGCCAGATCCTGCTGAACCTGGCCACGGAACGCGGATACCCCGCGCTGCTCTGCCCACAAACACACACCCTCGCTTCCTGGGCGCAACGCTACGCCGATGCGGAATCGCGGCGGCTGAGCAACACCAGCCGTGAACTGCTGCTCTTCGAATTGCTCGCGGAGCTTCCCGCTCTCCTCCAGCAAACCGGAACCTGGCCGCTGATCGATAGCCTGCTGGCGCTGTTCGACGAACTCACCCTGAACCAGTCTGCACCGCCGGAACACCGGGATGATTTCGCACGCGCGGTGGCCAGTGGTTATGGAATGGAACTGGATGCGCTGGCCCCCTTCAGTAACGAAGTCGAGCTCGTCTACACCCTTTGGTGTGCCTGGCGCAAACGGCTGACCCAAGGTCATTTGCAGGATCAGGCGCAAATGACCGCGGACGGTCTGGCGTGCAGCGTGGCGCAGATGCCCGGTCATACGCATGTCTGGCTTGCCGGCTTTGTTGACTACACCCACGCGGAACTGGAATGGGTCAAGGCGTTGCGCGCGCAAACACGGCTCACGCTGTTGCTGCATGGGGATGTGGATGAGAATCCGGATAATCCGGTCGCCCATGCATTACGCGCACTGAAGCGCGCGCCAACTCCCGGCATTGCGGACGACACGTACTCCTCCTTTCTGAGTCGTGCTTACGCATTGCATGAAGGATTTCTGAAAGACCGTGCTGAGGTACAGCTCGCATTGACGAGCACAAGCCCCGCCAGCAACCGTCTGGTCATCCACGAGGCAATGGACGTCGAGCAGGAAGCACGCGCCATCGACATCCAGGTGCGCCGCTATTACCTGCAAGGTTGCCGCAACATCGGCATCGTCACCAACGACCGCCGACTGGCCCGGCGCGTGCGTGCCCTGCTGGAACGCGCGCATATCAATCTACAGGATGGCGGAGGTTGGGCACTCTCAACCACCAGTGCTGCCACCGCGCTCTCACGCTGGCTTGAATGTCTGGAAACCAATTTCGGGCATGCACCGTTTCTCGATTTTCTCAAATCCCCTTTTCTCAACCTCGATGCCTCGCGCGATGAATTCGGCCTGCTGGTATCGCGCTTCGAGCAAGCGGTCGCGCGCGAGTGCAATATCCTCTCCGGACTCGGTAATTATCGTGCCGGCACGGAACGGGTCGGCCCCAATCTGGAACGGCGTTTTGGGCCGGAAATACGCGGTTCGATCACCCGTGTCCTCGACCAGATCGAAGCCGCCTCCAAGCCTTTCGCGGATCTGATCCACGAAAAAAATCAGCGCGCCTCGGATTTTCTGAACGCCCTGCAGGGCAGTCTCGACAAGCTCGGGTTAACCGCGGAATACAGCAAAGACGAGGCGGGAACCCAATTGCTGGACGTGCTGGATGGCATGCGCCAGGCGTTATTGCACAGCGACGTGCGTCTGGGTTGGAAGGAATTCAGCCACTGGCTGCACCGTAATATCGAACAATGTCGCTTTCGTCCCTTGATGGCGGGCGGTGGTGTCGAGTTGATGGGCTTTGCGGAAAGCCGGCTCTACCGCTTCGACGCTTTGATTATCGCCGGCGCACTGCGCGAACACCTGCCTGGAAAAATTGGTACCCCGCCCTTCTTCAACGATGGGGTGCGCGCCCAACTTGGATTGCCCGGCCTGAAAAAACGCTACACCGCCCTGTTCCATGATTTCCGCCGGCTGCTGGAAGCCGCTCCCCGGGTAATGGTCAGCCTGCACCGTGAACGTCGTGGTGAAAAACTCATTCCCAGTCCCTGGGTCGAGCAACTGCGCGCCTTTCATACGCTGGCCTATGGCACCACACTCGCGGATCCGGTGCTGGATAAACTCATGCAGATGCCGAATCTGGCTATCGTCCAGCGCGATACCGCCCTCCCCGTTCTGCCACAACAACCGGCGGCGAAACTGCCGGTCAGCATGGCGCCACAATCCATGACGGCCACCTCGCACCAAAGCCTGCTCAACTGCCCGTACCAGTTCTACTGTGCCTACGGGCTGGCGCTGGCGCCGGAAGAGGAAATACGCGATGAAATGGAGAAATCGGATTTCGGAAAGCATGTGCATCGAATCCTGCAGGCATTTCACCAGGGCGTGGAGGGACTGCCCGGGCCATGGCGCCAACCGCTGAACGCCACCACGCTCGCGGAAGCCGAAACCTTGCTCCAGCAAATCTCGGCAGCGGTGTTTGCGGGCGACCTGCGCCGGAATTTTCTGGCCCGAGGCTGGCTCTACCGCTGGAAACAGAACATTCCGGCTTATCTTGCCTGGGAAATGGAGCGCATGACGCAGTGGAAAGTGCAGGCCACCGAAATGAAGAAGGAACGTTCCATTACCGACAACACCACGCACATCACCCTGAAGGGGCGTATCGATCGTCTTGATTCCAGCCCGGAGGGTTACAGCATTATCGACTACAAAACCGGTGTCGTGCCGGATAAGACATCCGTGGAGAACGGCGAAGAAACGCAACTGGTGTTCTATTCATTACTGCTCGAGGAAAACGTGGCGCAGGCGCTGTACCTTTCGGTGCAGAACGATGCCGTGAAGGAAAAAATGGTGCTGGAAGGCCACACCCTCGCCTCGCTGCGTGAAAACGTAAAACAGCGGCTGGTCCGGCTCAAGCGTGACCTCGACAACGAAACCGCGTTACCGGCCTGGGGCGACAATGAGACATGCGAGCGATGTGACATGGAAGGGATATGCCGTAAGGAGATGTGGGCCAATGACACCAATACCGCACCACAACAGCAGCATAAAAAAGGGCGGCCATGAAGGTCGCCCTTTTTTATGCAATTTCCGATTTACCTAAAGCACCAAGGATACATCCATGCATCCCGGCTACTTCCTTGTTTACGTCCTGTCTTGGTATTACTTGAGCATCCCTGCAAGCATCCATGCCATAGGTTCACTATAGACTCCAATGACGGGATTTCAAGAAATGGGACTTTCGAGACAGGGTTTGGCGAAAATGGCCAAAATAACCGTTAAATTATTGTTTTACAGGTAGTTACATGCCTTTATCCACCTATTGCACAGAAGCCATGACCCCGTGATCGACATCCCTCTCGCTACTTCGCCGGAAAACAATGTCGTGGTGCATGCCGCCGCCGGCACGGGCAAGACCTGGCTGCTGACCAGCCGGATTCTGCGGCTGTTGCTGGAAGGCTCTGTCCCCGGCTCCATCCTCGCCATCACATTCACGCGCAAGGCCGCGGGCGAAATTCATCAGCGCGTTTCCGAACGCCTGTTCGCCATGGCGAGCGTCAGTGAAAGTGATCTGGATGTACTGCTGACGGAGCTTGGCGTGGAACCCGACGCGACCCACCGGCACAAGGCCCGCGGACTTTACGAAACCCATCTGAACGCCATCCATGCGCTGCGCACGACCACCTTCCATGCCTTCTGCCAGGAAATTCTGCAACGCTTTCCGCTGGAGGCGGAGGTTCCGCCCGGATTTGAACTGATTGAAAGCACGGCGGCGCTGGAAGACGCCGCGTGGCAATCTCTGGAACGACAGTTACGCCGACAACACGATAGCCCGCTGGCACACGCCATGGACATCCTGCTCAGGGAGTGCAACGGCGTGGCCAATGCCCGCAAGGCGTTGGATGAATTTCTGTCCTACCGCAGCGACTGGTGGGCCTATACCGAAAATCAGGCCGACCCCGCCGGGCACGCCACGTCGCTGCTGCAACAAGCGCTGGCCATCGAAGATGAAACCGACCCGCTGGATACCTTTATATCCAATCCCGATCTGCGCGAACGTGCCATTCGCTACGCTCAATTACTGACCAAAAACCCGACCGCCACGAATCAGGCCCAGGTAAAAAACATCGCGCAGGCGTTCGCGGCAGAACTCACGCCGGACCGGCGCGTATCCCTGTTCACTTCGGTATTTCTGACAGACAAAGGAGCACCACGCATCCTCAAGGCCACCAAGACGCTCGCCGAAAAACTCGGCGCGGCGGGACAAGATGAACTGCTGCGGCTCAATCAGGAAATCACTACGCAACTGCTGGAAGCGCAGGCACGCTACAAGCGCTATTGGACCTACACAACTTCCCGTGCCTGGTTTATCTGCGGCCAGGCCTTGCTCGGCCATTACCAACGCCTGAAGGATGAAAGCGGCGTGTTGGATTTTTCCGACCTCGAATGGAAAACCTGCCACCTGCTCAACCGCAGCCGACACGCGGAGTGGGTGCAATACAAGCTGGACCAGCGTATCGATCATCTGCTGGTGGACGAATTTCAGGACACCAACCCCACGCAGTGGCGGCTGCTGTTGCCGCTGCTGGAAGAAATGGTGGCGGGCGATCCGGAACGCCGGCGCAGTGTGTTTCTGGTGGGCGATGAAAAACAATCGATCTACCGCTTCCGCCGCGCCGACCCGCGGCTGTTCCACACGGCGCGCGACTGGCTCACGGCGCATGCCCAGGCGGAAACCTTTGCCCAGCATATTTCGTGGCGCTCTTCTCATGCCATCATCCATTTCGTCAATCTCGTCTTTCACATGGCCGATGGTGAAGAGGCAGCCGATACCCTGCCCGACGACTTCCTGCTCCACGGTTTCGACCCGCACGACACGCACCGCAAGGAGCTGTGGGGCAAGGCGGAAGTGCTGCCGCTGATACGCCGCAGAAAAACCGAAAAAGCCGCCGCGGCCCCGGTCTTGCGCAATCCGCTGGAAGCACCACGGCTTGTCGAGGAGGACGAACGCCACCGCGAGGAAGGCGCGTTGATCGCCGGGAAAATCCGGGAACTCCTTGATGTGCCGGTCGCGGACGGCGACGGCTCACGCCTGCTGAACTACGGCGATATCATGCTCTTGCTCCGCGACCGCACCCACGCCCAGGCGTACGAGGATGCCCTGCGGGACGCGGGCATACCTTATATAGGAACAGGACGCAGTACCTTTCTGGATTCGCTGGAGGTGTGCGACCTCATCAGCCTGCTGCGAATACTGATCGAGCCCTACAATAATCTGGCGCTGGCCATTTCCCTGCGCTCCCCAGTGTTCTCGGCGACCAACGATGATCTCGTGTTGCTGGCGCAACACACCGGGTCCGATTCCTGGTACGAGCGCTTGCAACGCATGACGGGCCTGGACGCTGCCCGCACAGCGCTGGTGCGGGCGCAGCAATGGCTGCCACGCTGGCGCGCTTATGCCGACCGCATCCCGGTGCACGATCTGCTCGACCGTATCTACAGCGAAGGCGACCTCGTCGCACGCTACGTGGCTTCCGCCCCCGCTCACCTCAAGTTGCGCGTCGAGGCCAACCTCAATCGTTTTCTGGAACTGGCGCTCGAAGTGGACAGCGGCCGCTATCCGAGCCTCGCGCATTTTCTGGACCGCCTGGAAACGCTCGGCGATGAAAAAACGGACCAGCCGCCGGAGCCATCCTGGAACCGGCAGCCGCGCGTGCGGGTGATGACCATCCACGGGGCCAAGGGGCTGGAAGCGCCGGTGGTATTCCTGGCGGATGCCGCGCGCGACGGCAGCAACCGTGACCGGGGCGTGCGCTCCCTGATCGAATGGCCCGTGACCCACGCCCAGCCGCGCCACTTTCACCTGATCGGCAACAAGGACATGGTCGATGACGTCAGCCAGGCGCTCCTCGGCACCCAGAACATGGCGGCCCGGCGCGAGGAAGCGAACCTGCTTTACGTCGCCCTGACACGGGCCAAACAAATACTCTATGTCTCGGGAGTCGAACCCGCGCGTGGTGGGCGCGGCTGGTATGGTTTCATCGAGAAGCGTCTGTGCCGCGCGGAAACCACGGGGCAGGCGGAAACCATTGGCCTCGAAGTCAGCCATGTGACGGCGGATGACGACGAAACCATCTTCAACACCTGCGCCAAAATAGAATTCGGTGATCGTGCCTCGGCACCAGCGGCGACACCAGAAAATTTGCTGGAAAAAACAGCCGTCGATCCCGCCTTGCTGCAACCGCTTCCGGCTACCGACCACCGTGGCATGCTCCAGCCCAGCCACCTCGCGCCAGAGGGCGACAAGTCGATAGACGAGCAGGTTCCGGCAGACATTTCCAGGGCCATGAAACAACGCGGCATCGCGATCCACCGCATGCTGGAACAACTGACCAATGGCAAGACGCGGCCCGAAGTGGTGAAAGCATTGCACCAAGAATTCGCAGAGGCCATGCCGGAAGCGGAATTCCTCGCCTGCTGGAGAGAATCCTGCGCCGTGGGCGACCATGCGGCCCTGCGCGAGTTCTATGAACCGTCGTGTTACG
>CAYIQV010000014.1:0-13690 GCA_964365635.1 uncultured Acidiferrobacteraceae bacterium | reverse complement strand
TCATGGTCACGATCACGCCGACTTCGCCGGTATTGAGTTCCACCACGCTGCCGATGGGGTAGATGCCCATGCATTGGATGAACTGTTCCACGAGGCCGGGATGGAAGTCGTTACTGCGCCATTCGTACATTTTTTTCAGGGCGGCATGTGCGGACATGCCGGCACGATAGGCACGGTCACTGGAGATGGCGTCATAACAGTCGACGATGCCGCCGATCATGCCAAACAGACCGATCCCGTCGCCTTTTAATCCATTCAGGTAACCATCGCCGCCATAGCGTTCGTGGTGGCATCGCGCCACATCAATAGCCGTGGCCGGTATGTCCCGGGTTTTTTCCAGAATCTCCACGCCGTGCGGCACATGGCTTTTCATGAGCGCCAGTTCGTAATCAGTCAGTGCGCCAGGTTTGTCGAGAATCTCGTTCGGCACTCTCATTTTGCCGATGTCATGCAGCAAGGCGCCTATGCCCAGCGCCGTGATGTCCTGATGTTCCAGTCCCAGGTGCCGCCCGAAGGCGAGCGCCAGAAGACAGACACGCAGGCTGTGCAGCGCGGTATATTCATCCTTCTTCTTGAGTTGGGTAAAACAGGTGAGGGCGTCCGGATTGCGGATGACGCTTTCCGCCATTTCGCCGACAACCACCTTGGCGCCGATCATGTTGATGTTCTTGCCGAGGCGTGCGTCTTCCATGACCGTGTGAATCAGTGCGCGCGCCTGCTGATGGGTCTCGCGGACGATTTCAACTTCCTCTTCCAGGCTGGTTTGATCGTGGTACACGGCCTTGAGCAGCGGCTGACTCTCGACCTTGATCAACAGATCGCGTTCGAGTTTATTATGTCGCTGCCCGTTCCGGGCCGTGGAATTTTCAGAGGAGGTATGCGGGGCAGAAACGGTGCCGGCGGCTTTATCATCGTCGACGAAGACATGTGCGCAGTAGTGTTGCAGCTCCCGAATTTCGGCTTCGGAACGGATTTCGAAACCTTGAAACAGAAAAGGCGTCTCCCGCCAGGGACGGTCTAATTCATAGACGTACATCCCCACCTTGAGCTGCTGAACGTCGAGTCGTTTTTTCATTTTTTAGTGCCCGGTGATTATCCCAAACCAACCGGCGGTTTCTTGCGAAACCGGCCCCCTGCATCTTTGTTTCAGTGTAGAGCAAATATTTCATACCCCCAAGGAAATATTGACGTTAGGTGGCGGACAGGAGTCGGAAAAACTGACACAATTGAATTTCCAAACACACACCGGAGAAAAATGAATGAGCGGACATACTTATAAAATCGTGGAACTGGTGGGATCCTCCACCCAAGGGTCGGACGATGCCGTTCGTAATGCCATGGCCCGCGCCGGCAAAACCCTGCGGAATCTCGACTGGTTTGAGGTGGTTGAGACCCGCGGCCACCTGGAAAAAGGCAAGATTGCCCACTGGCAGGTCAAGATCAAGGTCGGTTTCCGCATGGAAGACTGACGTCCCCGACCCGTTCGATGTTCAAGCTATGTGCCGCGGCCAACCTGCCGGAGGCCTACCTGATGTTGCATCGGCTGGAGCAGGTGGGTATCGAGGCCCGGGTGTTGAACGAGCATGCGCAGGGTGGTCTCGGTGAGATCCCGTTCCTCCAGGCCTATCCCGAGGTATGGGTTATGGAAGAGGCCGATGCCACGCGGGCACGGGAGGTCCTGACGGCCTTTGAATCTGCCGAGGTGCCGCCGGGAAAGGTGCACTGCGCTGGCTGCGGTGAGGAGAATCCGCGGAGTTTTGAGATTTGCTGGCGCTGTGGTCAAACGTTGTCCTGACCTGACGCACGCTGGAAGGAGTTACAGCCGTGTGCTCAGGTCCGCCTCGGCCTGTACCTTGGCACGAAGCAGGTCCTCGGTGATGTGCGACCAGGACGTACGTTTTTCGGAAATGATATCCGAGAGCTTTCGAGAAAACCTGTTGTAGGGGATGCGTTCATCTTCCGGCACGGCCAGGGCGGCGCGCTCGAGGAACGGGATCAGCCCCTCAATTCTTTTCAGCTTCTCCCTCTTGGCCTCGATGTCCTTGTCTTCCTCTTTCGCACCGAAATAGGCCTCGGTGTTCGTCATCATGGTTTCAATCGCCTTGTTGAGGTTGCTGCAGTCCAGCGTGAACAACCCGTAGGAATGCTGATAGAGCTTGAACAGCTCGAGCACGATGTTTTTGAGTTCCAGCAGACGCGGATGCTGGCGTAGCCCCGTCGTGAACAGGGTAAAAACGTCGTCGTAGGCTGCCGCGGGTTTCTTGGCAGCCCGTTCCCTGTTCGGGATGACCGAGTAAGACGATACCGTGTTGTGCTCGGATTCTTCAGCCTGTTCCCGCATCGACGGATTCTTGGCCATCTGGCACATGGCCTTGATATCATCGAGTTGTTCCACGATCTCGTCGCCCTTGTTGCGCGTTTCCCTCTGGGCATAGCGGAGATTGGTTTCGGATTCGCTGTAGTCAAAGGTGGAAATCACACTCTGCCTGATCTTCGCCTCAACCTCATTGTGGGTTTCCGCTCCGAGCATGCCCGTGAGCCGCTGCTTCAGGCGTTCGCGCGCCTCGATCGCAATCTGGTAGATGCTGGCATAGCGCGCCTCGGTTTCCTTCAGCTCCACGTATTGGCGCAAGTTATTTTCAAAGACCTCGACCTTCTGCAGGAACGACTGGGAAAAAGACAGAAACGGTCCTGCGAATGCCGCGTTCTCTTCGGCCGTGGGCGCCAGGACGGCGAGAGCCTGTTTGTAGGCTGCGACCTTGCTGTTGACGAGTTGCACGCCGCGAGAGATCCCGGTCAGAACGCTGGCAATGCTGGCAAAGGACTGGTGGATCTGTTTGGTGGTCTTCAGGATATCGATCAGCTTGCGCAGCATGGTTTCTTCACCGCTGGTGCGCAGGAACAGGGCCTGGAGACTCTTTTTGGCATCGTCCAGTTGCTCCGGGTCGAGCAGCCGGTGTTCCTCGATGAAGTACAGGGCCGTCATCGAGACCAGCGCTTCTTTCTGCTGGTTGTCGACAATGGAGTCGGATTTGTTCATGGTGGGCACAGGTCGTGTGGCTTTATATATAGATGCGTTAGGGTAATATCTGATCTGGATCGGGTGCCGGGCAGAATCACATTGCCCAAGTAATTCATTCTAAACTAATATTAGCACCATTAAGGGCAGCGTACCCCGGCGTCTTGGCGGCTTTGGTAGAATGGCCACTGGGGTTGAACTTATAGCTGGTAGACCCTATCTAAACTGCCGGATAAAGATAATTTTTTACCCAACTCGGAGAACACATATCGTATGAAGCGCACTTTTCTGTTCGTGATGACCAACATTGCGGTCCTGCTGGTTCTTTCCATTTCGGCGAGCATCCTGATCCGGGTTCTCGGCGTGGAGCAGTTGCCGGGCGGCCTCAATCTGCAGGCCCTGATAATTTTCGCCGCGGTCATCGGTTTTGGTGGTTCGTTCATTTCGCTCGCCATGTCCAAGTGGATGGCCAAAAGGGCCACCGGGGCGCAGGTCATCGAGCAGCCGCGTAACAGCACCGAGCAGTGGCTGTTTGACACTGTGCGGCGTCTCGCCAAGCAGGCGGGTATTGGCATGCCGGAGGTGGCGATGTATGACGCCCCGGATATCAACGCCTTCGCCACCGGCATGAGCCGTAATCACGCCTTGGTGGCCGTGAGTACCGGCCTGCTGCACTCCATGGACAAGGACGAGGCCGAAGCCGTGCTCGGCCACGAGATCACGCACGTCGCCAATGGCGACATGATCACGCTGGCGCTGATTCAGGGTGTGCTCAACACCTTCGTCATCGTGCTGTCACGTGTGATCGGCTATTTCGTCGATCGCGTCCTCCTCAAGAACGACCGTGGCGGCGGAATCGGTTTCTTTGTCAGCAGCATCGTCGCCCAGATCGTGTTGGGCATCCTGGCGAGCATGATTGTCATGTGGTTCAGCCGTCAACGTGAGTTCCGCGCGGACGCGGGCGGTGCCCGTCTGGCTGGCACCAACAAGATGATCGCCGCGCTCGAACGCCTGAAGGCCGCGCACGAACCGGCCCAGCTTCCCGACCAGATGGCGGCGTTCGGTATCGCCGGCAGGCCGGATGGCGGCTGGAAGCGCCTCTTTATGTCGCACCCGCCATTGGAAGAACGCATCGCGGCGTTGAAGACACGACAGTAAAACCGCCAGGCGTCAAAACAAGACCCGTAGCGCGTAAGCGCTGCGGGTTTTTTATTGTCCCGCGCAGGAGGCCGAGAAAGTTTTTGCCACCAGCCGCGGCCAGCGATCGTGAATGACGGCGAGGTTTGGCGGCGGCTCAAGGGTGACGACGTAGATTCGCGACCCGCCAGGATAGCGGGTGACCAATCCTTGCAGCCATTCGTTTTCCGGCACCTCGTACCAGTGCGAGTGGCCGTCATGGTCTTTTTCCATGAAACGGGCGGCCGGAATCAGCACCGCCGTCGGATAGTATTTGTCCCACGTGCCGGCCCGAACGGATTCGAGCCGCGCCCATCCGCCTTGTGGCAGGGCGATCGCTTCGGATTCGCGTCGGCCCCACGGCAGCCAGGTGACCGTGCCTGAGCGAAGCCGCACCGGCAGCGCGGCTTCAGGATTGGGAAAATAAATCCGCTGGGTTTTACCGCCGTTTTTGAATTCCACCCCGCCGCACATGGACGCATTTTAGGGCGGCCCGGGGAAAAGCGGAACAAAGAGATGGTTTCCGTGTAAGGTTTTCCGGTCAGGAGTGTCTAATATCAGCAGAATGGTTGCCATAACGCCTGAAGAAGGTCCTGAAGATTATCCGGGAGAAGCAACATGTTCGTCATCCGAAAACCCACCGATATCAAGTCGAGTGAGATAACGCCCAAAGATGTTTATTTGAATCGACGGCAATTCATGCGTGAGCTTGCTGCTGTGGCGGCCATCGGTGTTTCCGCTACGCTGTGGCCCGGAATATCCCGCGCCGGACAGAAACTCCACAACGTGCGCAAGGGGCCGCCTGCCACCGACGAGAAGCTGACGCCTTTCACGGATGTCACGAGCTACAACAATTTCTACGAATTTGGCACGGACAAGCGCGACCCCGCGCAACAAGCGCAGAATTTCCGCACCTTCCCCTGGTCGGTCGCCATCGAGGGCGAAGTGAAGAAACCGGCGGTGTATCAGATGGAGGATCTGCTCAAGCACCAGACGCTGGAAGAACGGATCTACCGCTTGCGTTGTGTGGAGGCCTGGTCGATGGTGGTTCCCTGGGTTGGCTTCCCGTTGCGCGACGTGATCAAGCGTGTGCAACCGACGTCACGCGCGAAGTTTGTGGAGTTCGTCACCCTGCACGATCCGGCGCAGATGCCGGGCCAACGCCCCGGCCTGCTGGGGGCCGGGCTCGACTGGCCCTATGTCGAGGGTCTGCGCCTGGACGAGGCCATGCACCCGCTCGCGATTCTCGCCGTGGGTCTCTATGGCGAAGTGTTGCCGAACCAGAACGGCGCGCCCTTGCGGTTGGTGGTGCCGTGGAAATATGGTTTCAAGAGCATCAAGTCGATCGTCAAAATCCGGTTTGTCGAAAACCAACCCCTGACCACGTGGGGCAAGGCCAACGCGCGGGAATACGGTTTCTATTCGAACGTGAATCCGGCCGTCGATCATCCGCGTTGGAGCCAGGCCTCTGAGCGCCGCCTTGGCGAAGACAAGTTGTTCTCGCCAAGACGCAAGACGCTGCCGTTCAATGGCTATGCCGAGCAGGTAGCATCGCTGTATACCGGCATGGATCTCAAAAAGTATTTTTAATGCCGTCCCCGTGAAATGGTGCAGACTTTATTGACCCACCGCCTCGCCAAACCAACCCTCTTACTGCTTGGATTGGTGCCCCTTGGGTTTCTGGTCTGGAAAGGCCTGAATGGCGATCTCGGAACCAATCCTGTCGAAACGATCAATCGCTATACCGGCGACTGGGTATTGCGGCTTTTGCTGATCACGCTCGCGGTGACACCGCTGCGGCGCTTGTTCGGCTGGAATGCGCTGCTGCGGTTCCGGCGCATGTTCGGGCTTTTTGCATTTTTTTACGCCACCGTGCATTTTCTGTCCTATGTATGGCTCGACCAGTTTTTCGTGATCGACGCCATTATCAAGGATGTAGCCAAGCGGCTGTACATCACGGTGGGATTTACCTGCTTCGTGCTGCTGATCCCGCTGGCTGTGACCTCTACAAATGGAATGATCCGGCGTCTGGGGGCCAGGCGCTGGCAACAGCTGCACCGTCTGGTTTATTTCATTGCCATCGGCGGCATCGTGCATTATCTGTGGCTGGTCAAATCCGATCTGACCCAGCCGTTGATTTACGGCGCGATTCTGGCGGTTTTGCTGGGATTCAGGCTGTGGGGCAAGACACGGCGCGCGCCGGTTCCTGCCGCGGCCGGGGGTTCCTCGTAGGCCTGTCGGTGCCGCCTGTCAGGGGTTTATTCAGGCGCAATGCCTTGGCGCCGTCTTCGTAGAAATTGTCGATGCTATCCGTGATGACATAACCCAGCCGCTGGTACAACGCGATGGCCGCGGTGTTATCCGTGCGCACCTCAAGGCGCATCGTGTGGCAGCCGCGGTCAAGCGCCGCGGACTCGGCGGCCTGCATGAGCGCCCCTGCCACACCGCGGCGTTGATGTTCAGGGTGCACTACCAGCGAATAGACGCGCGCGACCCGGGCATGGCGCCGATAGAACAGCACCACGTTCCCCACCAGCGCGCCTTGCGCTTCAGCGACCCAGATATCCGCGTTGCCGTGCTTCAGTAAGTGCCAAAAGTTTCTCCGGCTCAGCTGATCCGACGGAAAGCATTCCTCCAGCCGCACCAAAGCCGCGAGGTTGGCCAGCCGGGCGCGGCGAAGCAGAAAATCAGAGCGGGGCATTGTGCCGGAGTGTGGTTTTCTCGCCGAACAGGGTCGGACGGTAACTCATTTTCACCCGGCGCAGGTTTTCCAGGCCAAGGTCGTCGCCCACGTTGATGAACGTGCAGTCGGTGAAGGTCTTGGCAAATTCGCGGAACAGGTACTGCGCCGAGCCGGGAATTGCGAAATTGGTTTTTTCCACGAGCACGTTGGCGACATCGGCTGTGATGCGCTCGCCGAAGGTAAAACCCTCGAGACGGTCGTTGATGAACAGACACAGTCCCTGCAGCCCGAGCGTGTCATAGTGTTGCAGGGCGCGCTCCACCGCCTGGCGCTCCTGCTCCACAGTGTAGAAAAAATCGGCAATGGCTTCGCCCGTCATGTACTGGATGCGGTTCTTGAGCCAGGTGTTGATCAACTCGCGGATGCCGTCCCAATGCTGCGGGCCGAGTGTCTCCATGCGGTGATCGGGGTAGGTGCGGCGGAACTGGTTGACCTCACCGCGCTTGGTCTTGTAGGCATTGCCTTTCAGCTGGATCAGATCGTCGGTGCGATAGATGTAATCCGGCAGGCTGCGTTCGACGAGCCACTCACTACTGGAGAGCCCCAGCACGTTCGCAAAATCGCGGTAAACATATTCCACGCTACTGAGATACGGACTCGGGTTGTAGCCATCCATGATCCTGAAGCAGGCCGCAAACGCGGTCGGCTGGCGCGCGGGTTCGCCCAACGGCGGCAACAGCATGGTCAGGCAATTACCGTTCAGGCTGAACAGGCAGAAACAATCCTCGATGATCTGGTAGAAGCCGCTTTTCTGCGACAGCCAGATGATGTTGTTGGCAAAGGTGTAGTCGGATAGCGGCGCCTGAATAAATTGGATGTAACGGTCGAACAGCGGCTTGGCTTCGATCGTAAACGGATAGAGCCGGTGGTGTTCAATCGCGAGGTAATGCTTGGGGAAGTAATCGTTGGCGTGCAGGGTGAGAAGACTGGCCGCGGAGGGTGGCCTCACGTCGGCGATACTGATCTGTTCACTACTCAGGGGAGGTTCTTCGGATTGACGCAGCATTATTTTTTTAGCTCCTGTGAAATGAGATTGTCACGGGTCACGCATGGGCAACCAGCGCCAAGGGATTGAAATCGGCGTGCGGAAAGTGGTGCGAGCAGACAATGTGACAGATCTTCCGGGACGGATTTGACGGCCCGGGCGGGCGGCCTGCCGGAGGGTAGAATGTCAGGGATAACTAGGGCTTCCGCGAAGGGCGGCTGCCGGACGGCAGGGGGTTCAGGATTCGTATTCAAAAACAGTCAGTTGAAGCAAGTATAAACGCGATGGGCGTCTTTATACGGGCAGGCTTGTAAGCAATAAAGCGAAATGAAATGATTGTTTTCATAAAAGAAATTGCTGGAATCCATGGACACCGATCTGCTCAAGACCTTTCTTGAGGTTTATCGCACCCGCCACTTCGGACGGACCGCCGAAAACCTCTACCTCACTCAATCAGCCGTGAGCGCGCGCGTGCGTCTGCTGGAAGAAACGCTCGGCGCGCCGCTTTTCACCCGCACGCGCAATGACATTCAGTTGACGCCGGCCGGTACCCGCCTGCTCAAGCACGCCGAGGGGATTCTTAATGCCTGGAATCGCGCGCGTCAGGATGCCGCGTTGGGCGAGTCGGACAAGGTGTCGCTCGCGATCGGCGGGGCTTTCAGCCTGTGGGATATCCTGTTGCAGGAATGGACGCACGTGCTTTACCGGCAAATACCCGGGATCGCCTTGCAGGCCGAGGCCCACGGTGGGGATGTCCTGATTCGCAAGCTGCTGGATGGTGCGCTCGACATGGCTTTCATGTTCGAGCCGCCGCAGATGGCCGAATTGCAGGTGTGCGAGGTCGCCAATATCCGGCTGACCATGGTGGCGAGTGAGCCGGGGCTGACCGCACGCGAAGCCATCGCCAGGGGCTACATCATGACGGACTGGGGCACGGCCTTCGCCATCGCCCATGCCCGGCACTTCCCCGACATGCCCCCGCCGGCGATACGCATGGGGTTGGGACGCATGTCGCTGGCCTTCCTGCTGAATTGTGGCGGGGCCACGTACCTGGCGGAACACATGATCAGCGATTATTTGCAAACCAGTCGTTTGCATCGTGTGGACGATGCGCCGGTCATCGACCGGTTGGTGTACGCGGTCTATCCGCTGGCGAGCGAGCGCCGCGCCGCGCTCGAGCACGCGTTGAGCTTTCTTACGCCGGGCGGCGAGCCGCGCGAGCCAGTACGCGCCCAAGTCGCGCCAGTGCTTTAACCTGCTGCGCCACGAATCCTTCCCCGTAGTCCACGCCTTCGAGTTGATCGCGGATACCGCTGGGTGGGTAGATGCGCGCGAAATTGGCCGTCCCGAATAGCCAGTCCCATACCGGGAACAGCGTCGCAAAATTGCAGCCCTGCGCCTTGCCCTCGTGGCCGACGCCGATGCCGTGGTGAATGCGGTGGTAGCAGGGACTCACGAGCAGACGTCCGCCAACCGTTCCGAAACAGAGCCGCACGTTGGCGTGCGACAGGCTTTCGACAAGCCCCATCAGCAGGACCACGAGGACGAACTGGTTCCCCGGCACGCCGATCAGATGGGCGACGGTCACCAGCCATACCGACTGTAACAACCCATCGAACACATGATTGCGATCGTCGGCCCAGAACGAGAGTTGGCGTTGACTGTGATGCACGCTGTGCAGCGCCCACCACCAGCTAAACCGGTGTTGTAACCGGTGGCTCCAGTATTCAGAGAAGTCGATTGCCGCGGCATAGACAAGGAATGCCACGAACGGCGATTGTTGCAGCCAGGGAATCAGCTCTTCCAGATTTGGCGGCAGATAGCCGGCCAGCCGCAGGTGGATTTCCAGCGGATTCAGCAGCGGGAACAGCAGCAGGTAAAAAAACAGCGGTAGCAGACCGCTGCGGTAAAGAAAGGTATAAAGCGCATCCACCCGCACCGCGCGCCGGTCGGCCCATTGCTCCACCGGGCGCCAAGCCTCGAGCGGGCGCAACAGGACATAGGCGAGTGCAATCTCTGCCGTACCGAGAACGAAGAAGCCCGTGGCATCGTAGGCGTCATCGGCATACTCCATCAGTCCCAGCGCATACAGCGCAGGCAATATCAGCGACTGGAACAACCAGGATTGCAGCGGCTCGATCAGGCGAAACAGAAAATCCATGTCAGTGGCCGGCAACGTCGAGGGTCCGGAAACACAGCCCGCGTGTCTTTAAATTCTGGATCAGTGGTTTCAGGCTGGGCGCGAGCGGTTCCTTGCGCGAGCGGACGCCGAGATGCATGAGCAATACCGCGCCCGGCCGGATGTTCTTCTGTGCGCGCTCCAACAACTCTGAGTTCGAAAATTTTTCGCTCGGCAGGTCATCGCCCAGGTGTCCGGCATCGTCCCAGCTGACATGCACGGGGTAGCCGCAACTCGCGGCCCAGCGGATGGAGTTCTGGGTGGTACGCCCGCCCGGGGCGCGCCACAGGCCGGATAAATGCTGCCCAGTCAGTTTGTGAAAGGCCGCATCCGCCTGACTCAGTTCAGCGCAGAACTGCGCCTTGTCGAGCGGCACGGCTTTTCCATCCACCGAATAGGCCAGCAGTTTTCCGTCCTCCGTGTCGCGGCGTTGGTAGTGATGCGACCAGGTATGGTTGCCGAAGACGTGGCCCTCGGCCACGCGCGCGCGCCAGTAGCCCGCCCACGAGGCATCGAGGGCATTGTCCTGGCGGAAGGTGCGTTCATTGGAAATGAAAAAAGTGGCTTTGATCTGCTCCTCATTGAGAATGCGGGCAATCAGCTCGGCTTGCGACATGGTGCCGGTATCGAGCGTCAGGTACACCGTGCCGGTGCAGGGCGCGGCCAAGACCGATGGCGCCACGGCCATCAACGCGAATAGCAGAAATGATTCAATGGATATCTGGATTATTAATTTTTGACGCAAAGACGCAAAGACGCAAAGATTATTTTTCATTTACCGATCCCAGCTTTTCTTTGCGCCTTCGCGTCTTTGCGTCGAATAATCATAATTAATCAGAACCTCCTTAACGGCGCGCGGCATGGGTGTAGAAATAAATGCCATGGGGCGAACGCCCGACGCGAATGGAGTGCGTGAGTTTTTTGGTTTTCATGTCGATGACGCTCACGCGGTTAACCCAGCGCGTGGTGACCCACAGTTCCGAACCGTCGTGGCGCAATTCCATGTCGTCCGGCCCGTCCGGCACCGGAAAGGATTCAACGACTGTCAGGGTTTGCTGGTCGATGAGCGAGATGGTGTTTTCCACGCGGTTGGAAATGAGCACGTGGCGGCCGTCGCCGAGCGGCAGGAAATTGTGCGCGCCCTTGCCGGTCTTCAGACGTTGCAGTGATTTGCCGGATTCCGCTGCCAGTACTTCGACGCCATCCTCCCCGGTCAGACCGATGAGCAGATGGCGCCCGTCGGGCGTGAGCCAGATGCCGGCGGGCAGATGCCCCGTGGGCATGATCCAGCGCACAGTCTGGGTCGCAAGATCGATTGCGGCGGCCTGATCACTTTCCTGCAAGGTGACGTAGACCAAGTGGCTGTCGTGGCTGAAAACCAGATGGCTCGGTGTTTTCGGCAGTGGCAGTTTCGCCGCCAGGGTGAGCTGCTCGTGGTCGTAACGGTAGATGTCCACCCGATCCAGCCGGTTGCCATTGACCACGAACCAGCGTCCATCGGGGCTGAAGCGCAGCTGATAGGGATCGGCGATGCGTGGTACGCGCTGCTGTATCTCGCCGCTTTTGGGGTCGAGGAACACCAGTTCGTTGGAGGACGTATTGCCGACGATGAGGTAGCGCTCATCCGGTGTCGGGATCAAGTGGTGCGGCCCCTTGCCGATGGGCAGGCGCTTGATTTCCGTATACGTCGTGGTGTCGATCAGGCTGATATCGTCGTCATTGGAATTGAGCACCACGGCGACCTCGGCCAGGACCGGCGCCCCGGGTAACAGCAGCCAAAGCGCCATGCCTATGGCCAAAAGCCGGGCCGGCGGATGAAAACGAATCTGGACCATGTGCAGGGGTTCCTGAAAAACGTAAAATAAACCGTTAGCGGTTATCCTTACTATATCAAAGCTGCGGCCCTTTGCCGGGGCTGGCGACAGTCGGATGACCGGTCTTGTTTTCAACCAAAAGAGGTTCCCCTTGGAACAGTTTCGAGGCACAACTATTTTATCGGTGCGCCGTAACGGGCGTGTGGTCATTGGTGGCGACGGCCAGGTGACGATGGGCAATACCGTCATGAAGGCCAACGCGCGCAAGGTGCGCCGGCTGTACAAGGATCAGGTCATCGCCGGTTTTGCCGGCGGCACCGCCGATGCCTTCACGCTGTTCGAGCGCTTCGAGGGCAAGCTCGAAAAGCACCAGGGCCATCTCGTGCGTTCCGCCGTGGAACTCGCCAAGGACTGGCGTACCGACCGCATGCTGCGCCGCCTCGAGGCCCTGCTCGCCGTGGCCGACAAGACCGCCTCGCTCATTATTACGGGCAACGGCGACGTCATCGAGCCCGAAGGCGGGCTCATCGCCATCGGTTCCGGCGGCCCCTACGCCCAGGCCGCGGCGCGGGCGCTGATGGAGAACACCGAAATGGGTGCTCAGGAGATTGTGGAATCTGCCCTTGGTATCGCCGCCGACATTTGTATCTATACCAATCGCAACCTGACCATCGAGTCGCTGGAGATTTAGATCATGTCGGAGATGACCCCACGCGAAATCGTTCAGGAACTGGACAAGCACATCATCGGCCAGGCCGATGCCAAGCGCGCGGTGGCGATTGCGCTGCGCAACCGCTGGCGCCGCATGCAGGTCGGGAATGAAGCGCTGAAAGCGGAGATCACGCCGAAGAATATTCTCATGATCGGCCCGACCGGTGTGGGCAAGACCGAGATCGCGCGGCGCCTGGCGCGTCTGGCACAGGCCCCGTTCATCAAGGTCGAGGCCACCAAGTTTACCGAGGTCGGTTACGTCGGCCGCGAGGTGGATTCCATCATCCGCGATCTCGCCGACATGGCGGTGAAGATGACGCGTATCGAGGAAATGGAAAAGGTGCGCGCCCGTGCCGAGGACGCCGCCGAAGACCGGATCCTGGATATTCTCATTCCACCGGCGCGCGAGATGGGTTTTGCCGTCGGCGCCGAGGGCCAGAAGACCGTGCCCGACGAAGGTGCGGCGCGCCAGCGTTTCCGCAAGAAACTGCGCGAGGGCGGTCTCGACGATCAGGAGATCGAGGTCGAACTCAGTGCGCCGGCCATGGGCGTTGAGATCATCACCCCGCCCGGCATGGAAGAGATGACCAGTCAGTTGCAGGGCCTGTTCCAGAATCTGGGCGGGCGGCGTGCCCGTCCGCGCAAGGTCAAGATTCGCGAAGCCAGGAAGCTGCTGGCCGAAGAAGAAGCCTCACGCCTGGTCAATGAGGAGGACATCAAGAGCCGGGCGCTTGAGCGCATCGAGCAGCACGGCATCGTGTTCATCGACGAGATCGACAAGATCGTGGGCCGTTCGGAAACGCACGGCCCCGATGTGTCGCGCGAGGGCGTGCAGCGCGACCTGTTGCCGCTGGTGGAGGGTTGCACGGTGTCCACCAAATACGGCATGGTGAAAACCGACCATATTCTTTTTATCGCTTCCGGCGCGTTTCATCTGTCCCGGCCGTCGGACCTGATTCCCGAATTGCAGGGACGGCTGCCGATACGCGTCGAGCTCGCTCCTCTCAAGGCCGAGGATTTCGTGCGCATCCTGACCGAACCCGACGCCTCGCTCACCGAGCAA
>CAYIQV010000013.1:0-13712 GCA_964365635.1 uncultured Acidiferrobacteraceae bacterium | reverse complement strand
CACAGTTCTGATCCCCTATATGGACAGGCTGATCGCGGCGATGGAACACCTGGCGACCCAATATGCCAACCAGCCAATGCTCGCGCGTACCCACGGCCAGCCGGCCTCGCCCACCACACTCGGCAAGGAAATGGCCAACGTGGCCTACCGCCTGCGGCGTCAGCGGTCACAGACAGCTGCCACGGAAATTCTGGGAAAGATCAATGGCGCCGTCGGCAACTACAACGCGCACCTCGCCGCCTATCCCGAGATCGATTGGCCAGGGTTTGCCAGAAAATTTGTCGAGGGCTTGGGACTGGCGTGGAATCCCTACACCACCCAGATTGAGCCGCACGATTACATCGCTGAGTTGCTGCATGCCATGGCACGCTTCAACACCATCCTCATCGACTTCAACCGCGATGTCTGGGGCTATATCTCGCTGGGCTACTTCAAGCAGAGGGTGATCAAGGGCGAGGTCGGCTCGTCCACCATGCCGCACAAGGTCAATCCCATCGACTTCGAGAATTCCGAGGGCAACCTGGGGTTGGCCAACGCCCTGTTCCAGCATCTGGCGGAAAAACTCCCGGTCTCGCGCTTCCAGCGCGACCTCACCGACTCGACCGTCCTGCGCAATCTGGGGATTGGTTTCGGTTACATGCTGCTGGCCTGTGATTCCTGCCTCAAAGGTATTGGCAAGCTGGAAGTGAACGCGCAGCGCCTGAACGAAGACCTGGCAAATAGCTGGGATGTCCTGGCCGAGCCGGTGCAGACGGTCATGCGTCGCTATGGCGTGCCGGAACCTTATGAGAAGTTGAAGGAACTCACCCGTGGCAAGGGCGGTATCACCCGCGAGACCATGCAGGCCTTCATCCGCGGCTTGGGCATCCCCAATGCAGCCAAGCAGCGACTGCTGGCACTCACCCCCGCCGGTTATACGGGCAATGCCGCGGCACAGGCGAAGAATCTGGCAAAGCACAAGAACTGACCGTTTTCTCTGGCCTGTCTCAAAATAATCGTAGGGTGGGCACAGCCCACCGTCGGGTAACCAGCGAAACCATGTTGGTGGGCGATGCCCACCCTACAAAACACAATGAAGTGACCGTTTTCTCCGCTTAAATTCGCAGCACCGCCAGTGCTCTGTTGTCCTCAGAGTCGCTGAGTTTTTCCTTCCATCGCCCACCACACTGCTTCGCGACATCGCGTTACGCATGGCATCCGTCCAGAGTAAGGCTATATATATCTATATGGGTGCTGTCGCCTCAATACCGTTTGAACCATGGAGTGATCCTTCAAAGAATCCGACGTGCCATGAGTAACGAACAGAAACAACCAGCTGAGCAGAATGAACCGAAATCGCCGCGGCGTGTGATCCGGGGTCGGGACGAGATCCGTGATCAGTTTGCCGTGCTGGCGGAAGAGGCAAGGCGCGAAGTCGCCCTGTTTTCCCCCCAGCTCGAAAGTTATTTCTTCAACAACGGACGCTTCGCGCGGGCACTAGCAAGCTTTGCCGCGCGCCACCGCCACAACCGCGCACGCATTCTCGTGGAAGATACCAGCCAGGCTCTGCGCGACAATGACCGGCTCGTGGCGCTGTTGCGCCGCCTGAGTGACTTCCTGGATATGCGCGGAGTGGGCGAGGAGCATCGGGGTGTCCGCGACATGTTTATCGTGGTCGATCATGGTGGTTACCTGCATCGTCAGGACATGAGCAAGCCCGAATGCCTGACAAATGCCCATGACCCTCAGGAAGCCGTCCAACTGCTGCGCCGGTTCAATGAAATGTGGAACCGCAGCGAGCCGATCGCCAACCTCCGCACTGCAGGCCTTTAGTCGTATCTCCCCGATGGCCCACGTAATTCCACGTCTTGTTTTAGCGCTGCTCAGCCTGACGCTGGTATCTGGATGCGCGCTTGACCCAGTCAACCCGAATGCCGGAACGAAAAGCAGCATGGCCGCGGCCCAGGCACTGACACTGGTGGGCAAACCCTATCGATACGGTGGCAACAACCCTCAGGGCTTCGATTGCAGCGGTCTGGTGCAATACAGCTATTCGCTGGTGGGCGTGGATCTGCCACACGGCACCAGCCAGTTGCGCCGGCTGTCGCGGCCCATCTCACAAAACCAGATGCAGCGCGGCGACATTCTGTTTTTCAATCAGGAAGGGGGGAAATCGTCCCATGTCGCCCTGTATCTCGGCGATGACCGGTTCATCCACTCGCCTTCTACGGGGAAAAATGTTTACATTGCCAGCTTCGCTGACACCTACTGGCACCGGCACTTCACTGAGGCGCGGCGCCTGAATCTGGAGTAACGTGGCAGTCATGATCAAGCCCTTGCTCGTGGCACTGTTGAGCCTGACCACCTTCCTCACCTGCCTGGCGTCGGCACAGGCCGAAAATGAAATACAGATTATCCAGCTGAAACACCGCACCGCGGATGAAATCATCCCCATCATCCGCCCATTGCTCGGCCCCAACGATGCTTTAAGCGGTACAGATTACCGCCTGCTCCTGCGTACCTCGGAAAAAAACCGGAAGGAGATTGACCGCGTCCTGTCCCAGGTCGACGTGGCACAGCGCCGCCTGCGCATCACCGTCAAACAGGCGGTGATCGCCGACCGCGCCGCGACCAGTCACGAAGTTGCCGGTGAAGTACGTATTGGCAGCGAGGGACGCCTGCGCGTTCCACCAACCACGACTGGGGATAACAAGGGTCTGGTCATCGGCGGCCCGAAGCCGGAAGATCTGCGCTACCAGACCAAACGCATCACCACGGCATCCCGCGATGAGAATGTCCAGACCGTCACCACCATGGATGGGCAGCGCACCTATATACGCATTGGGCAGTCGGTGCCGCATGTGAAAAAGATCCTGGCATTGGCCGGGAATCAGGTGCTCGTCACGCAAGGCATGGAACTGCAAAATGTCACCACCGGATTCGAGGTATTGCCGCGCGTGCAGGGGCAGAACGTAAGACTCGAGATAGTGCCTCGCTTGTCGACTCTGGAAAATCCCGCCACCGGCCTGGCGCGGTTTCAGGAGCTGGCAACAGCGGTTACCGTGAAGTTCGGGGAGTGGTTCGATCTGGGGGAAATTGCTACCGCCAACGATGAGATTCAGCGCGCCATTCTTGAAAGTGGCGCCGTACGCAGCGGCGAACACCGTACGGTGTTACTGAAGGTCGAGTAGAAGCTCAGCGGCTTTCTTCCTGCCTCGCAGACGGGCGCACATGCTCATCGATAAAACTTCGCACCTGTTGTTCGGAACGCGCGCCGCTGAAACGGCCGACCTCTTCGCCACCCACAATCAGAATGACCGTCGGGAAACCGCGCAGCTTGTAGCGGCCTGCCAAACGCATGTTCTCATCTGCTTCCACCTTGGCCAGCCGCACGGCGCCGTGGCCACCGCGCGCTACCCTTTCCAGCACCGGGGTCAACGCGCGACACGGGGGACACCAATCAGCCCAGAAATCGACCAGCACAGGACACTCCCTGGAAGCCTCTAGAACTTTTTCAGAAAAATTCTGCTCGGTGACGTCAAAAATCGGAGGGTGTGACATTATTTTTCTGGGGAGGCAGGGAAGGAGAAGCCGTTACGTCGTTTCAGGATTCAGTGGAGCGATTGTACCTTATTCTTTTTTCCATCAAAACCACCCCTCCCCCACGAAAGCAGCGGCACTGCCTTCGCAGGGAAGCCCCATACGCCAACGGCGTGGCGACCTACTTCAGTGAAGCAGCAGCGCAGCCACCAAAAGAAGGAATGTAACGCCCTGCAAACCGACACGGGCGTACATAAACTGCTGGCTGTGTTCGTCGTCATACTTACCGCCATGGGCCATGGAACCCACGCCCATCACCAGCACCCCCAAGGTTGACAACATGGCAAGGACAATCAAGATGGTAAGAATACTCATGGACTACCTCCTTTCATGACCAACAAAAAGAAAACACTGTGTTCTCCCTTTTCCGCCACATCCATTCCATGAGCTGAATATAGGACAGCATCGATAAATAACATTGATTTATCTCAAAAATAAAAATTCTCTTCGTAATTCCAGAGGCTTATCCTGAAGCCAACGTCGCCACGGCGATAAAAAAGTTTTATAGTCCCGCGTCATGAACAAACATCACTTTGCCTTGCTGGCCGAGCTCCTCGCACAGCCGACGGCCCCTTTCCGCGAAGACCATATCGTGGAAGTCGCGACCCGGACACTCCGAATCGCCGGTGTTCCATTCTTTCGCGACCCTGTCGGCAACATCGTGGTGGGATGCGCATCACGGTCCCACTATCTCAGGCTGGTTCGGGAGAAAAACCGGGAACCGCTACGCCTTTTCATCGCCCACATGGATCATCCCGGCTTTCATGGCCTTCGCTGGATTTCCAGACAACGGCTGCGCATCAAATGGCATGGCGGCTCACCAATCAAACATCTGACGGGTAGCCGCGTATGGCTCGCAACGCGCGATGGCACTTTGACCGAAGGAAAACTTGACCGTGTGCGTCTCACGAAAACAAAACACGGCATTGATACGGCCGACGTAACCCTTGCCCGTCCACTCACCGGGACCCAACCCAGGGCAGAGACGATTTATGGCGCATTCCAGTTTCGCGCGCCGGTGTGGCGTGCGGGCAAAAGACTTTACACGAAGGCGGCGGACGATCTGGTAGGCGTGTTTTCCATCCTCAACACCGCCATTGAACTTTTCTCCAGAGGACGCAAGAAACAACCTCCCTTCCTTGGCCTGCTGACCCGTGGCGAAGAAGTCGGCTTTGTCGGCGCCGTCGGGCATTTTGAACTAGGCTGGTTATCCGATGCGCCTCGGCCGATCGTATGCGTAAGCCTGGAAACGTCGCGTACCCTCCCGGGCGCCGTCGTCGGCAAGGGGCCGGTGGTGCGGTTGGGTGACCGGCGCACGGTGTTTAACCCCAACCACCTCAAGGTACTGACGGACATTGCCCAGAAAATCCTGCCAAAGAAACACCAGCGCCGGATCATGGACGGCGGCACCTGCGAAGCTACCGCGGCAACGGTGTATGGGCTGCCCGCGATTGGTATCTCGGTGCCGTTGGGGAATTACCACAATCAGTGTTTTGAAGGTGCGCCGGGATGCAAACCGCAGGGCCCCGCCCCCGAATTTGTGCATCTCGATGATATCGAGGGAATGCTAAAACTATGTCAGGGGCTGATGCAGGAAAACCTGCCCTGGACCGATCCGTGGAACAATCAGCAACGGCTCATGCGCAAAAATCTGAAACGTTACAAAAAGTTTCTATAACAACGATCAGCTACTTGTCGATTTTCTTACGGGCCGATGTCATGCCATCCCGTGATCAGGTTTTGGTTCCCGCGGAAAAAATCACCTCGACATTGAGCCACAAGCCCTTGTCCGTCACGAGCCGCCGCACTTCCGCCAGATGTTCCGTCTTGAACGCATCCCTCTGCTCTTCGGGAATTTTCTCGGCGAGCCCCCGGAAACCGCTGTTCCAGACAATATCCCACCACACGGTTTCATCCTTAAGATGATAACCAAGCTGCTCGGTCTGAACTTTTATATTCCCCAAATCCGCCTCAACCAGAAGACGACGACACTGCTCGACCTCCGCCAATCGCTGCGCAGCGATGGGCGGATGCTGGTCCGAAGCCAGGGCGCTATAGGCGGCGAGCTGTTTCATGAACATGTCCGCCATGGGCTGAAACGATTCCTTCCCGAAACTGGTGAAAAGGATTCTCCCTCCGGGCTTTAGTACCCGCGCCCATCCCTTGAGCGCGGCCAGCATGTCCGGCAGGAAGAAAAGTCCGAAAGAACAAATCACGTGGTCAAAATAATCGCGTCGGAAATCCAGCGAGGAGGCATCCATCACATGCAAGTCGATATTGCGAATACCAAACTTGTCGATTTTCTCCTGAAGGCGTTCGAGCATGGATTCCGCCAGGTCAATGGCAGCAACCCGGCCTCCCTCGCCTATGGCTTGAGCCGCCGCCAGCGCGACAACGCCAGTGCCCGTAGCCACATCCAGGATCTTCGTCCCAGGCGCGGGCTGCATCTGCGTTATCAGCCGATCTGCCGCAAAAGGGAAATAACGCAGCGCGGCATTGTCGTACCCGGAAGCAACCAGATTGAACAACGTCACCACATGCTGACGCTCGTCGTGCGAACTCATACTGTCGGCCACGGGCTTTTCCTGGCAAAGAGGAGATATTTGAAGCGGGTATTCTAGAGCAAGTGTCTGAATGTGCTAAATCAAAAACGGCTCTAGTCTTAAAAAAAGCGGCGGCCAGCGGTCCTGGGGGATGAGGAACCCGGGTAGGGTTCCGTGGCATCAATATATCGCTGAAGATATATCAAACGCTCCTTCTCATTGAGCTAAGGGATGCCCCCAGGAAATTTTCCGCCAGCCGGAGGTCACGCTTGTGACGTATATATTAATAGCAGAGATAACAGGCCCAGCGCTTTGACCCAGATCAACACTTTAGTAATTCAGACTCATCTCGAAATACCTGGAAGCATTTCCAGCCGCCTGTTTCCCTGCCGCGTGGCAGGCAATTTCCATGCCTCCTCCATCTGCCTGGCGGCATCGAGAAAACATGCCTATTCACCACCTGTCGGGCGCACCCGGCCAACTATCGTCTACTTCCTCTGCCAGACCAATATATCGCTATATTTCCATGAAAGGCAGCTCATTCACGTTGAAATTTCAGGGAAACATTCAGTGACGGCACGGAGCATCTTCCAGAAAGTATGTCCCAGCTGCATGGCCACACTCGCCACAGATGCGACCGGGTGCACGTGCGGCTTTGTGTTTGAGCAGGAAGATAATCAGCCCTCTTCGGTAGAGATACGCATCAAGGCCGAAGAGCTTTACGAGAATTATCTCGCTGCGCGCGCAGAACAGGCCGCAGAGGCCGTCAAGACCGCGCAGGCGGAGTTTACGCGCGACCTGAACAACCCCACCAGATCGAAGAATATTACCCGTTTCGTGAATGAATCTCGCACAGCGGAGGCCAGCTTAACCGCCCAGCGTGCGCATATTGCTGAGCTGAGGAAACTGGTAGAAGTGATTCCCGCCACCAAGGCACCAGCGCCGATGGTGCCTCCGATGCCGGTGGTGGCAAAGCCGGCGGCAACGAAACCGGTGCAAGCCGTGCGAAGCGCATCAGCGCTGGCAACACCTGATCCAAAGCCTGAAAGGTCAAGACCCGAAAAGACGGCACGCACCCGCGTTGTAGTGCGCGCGTCAAAAACAAACATCCATGTATCCGCTCCGGCAACACAGGCAACGATGCCAGTGCCCGCGGTCGCTGCCGCGCGGCCGTCCGTTCCTGTGGCACCGATATCCTCCGCCGTGCCGGATAGGGCTTTCCGTGACACTCAGGCGGCCAAAGCCGCAAAAGTCATGCGGGCCACACAGACCGAATCGCAAACCAAGCCCCTGCCACCTGCTGAACCGGTAATGGAGGCAGCACCGGCCCCAGTACCCATTGCCGCCCCTTTCAAGCCCGCTCCGGCACGCAAACCCATGCTGCTCCGGTCCACCACCGACAAAGAATGTCCGAACTGCACCGCCACGGTCTCCGCCAATTCCGAGCGCTGCCGCTGTGGGTACGAGTTCGCTCCGGGGGGAAGTCTGATACCGGGGCTGACGATGACCGAAGAAGAACGTGCGGCGTTTGCGCGAATTTTCGCCTAGGGAACCTCTGATCAAGTCCATTCGTGGTGAGCCTGTCGAACCATGAACGGACAAATTGGCTGTCATTTATGGCATTTCCCGTTCACCCTTCGACAAGCTCAGGGCGAACGGGAGACTTGTTCAGAGCTTCCCTAGGCAGATCACTCCACCACGCCGGCAGGTCTTAGCGCTCGGACATTTTGCGGTCAGCGTCGTTTTTCTGAAACAGCTCCTCGATGGGACAGGGCTTGGCGATGCCGTATCCCTGCGCAAAGTCTACGCCGATTACTCCCAATGCCTTGAGGATTTCACCGTCCTCCACAAACTCGGCAACAGTCTGCATCCCCATGGCGTGGCCAATCTGGTTGGCGGACTCGACAATGGCCCGGTTAACGGGCTCACGGCACATGTTTTTGACGAAACCGCCATCGATCTTCAGAAAATCCACTTTCAGCGATTGCAAGTAGCTGAACGAACTCATGCCTGAACCAAAATCATCGAGTGAGAACCGGCAGCCCATGTCCTTCAGCGTTGCCATGAAGGTTCTCGCCCGACTGATGTTGGCCACAGCCGCAGTTTCCGTTATTTCAAAGCAAATGTGCCTGGCCGACACTCCAGTTTTTGCAAATGCATCAACCACAAATTCAAGAAAACCCTCATCCCCGATGGATTGGCCTGACAGATTGATGGAAAACACGACATCCTTGAGCTCAACCTCATGCGACGCCATCAGGTCGAAGGTATGGCGAACCACCCACTGGTCAATGGCAGGCATCATGTGATAGCGCTCGGCGGCCGGGATAAACGCGAGCGGGGGGACAAGCTTGCCCTCTTCATCCAGCAGACGCATCAGGACTTCATAATGGCGTGAAATCTCCTTCTTTCCGCTCACCATCACAATGGGCTGGGAATACAGGCAGAAACGGTTTTCTTCCAGGGCTTTTCTGATGCGTGTGACCCAGCGCGTCTCGCCGTGACGCTGTTTCAGTTCGAAATCGTCCTTCTGGTAGACGTGCATCCGGTTACGGCCAGCGTCTTTGGCCGCATAACAGGCCACGTCGGCGGCACTCAGTATCTCCGAAAGATTCTCATCGCTGGGGGTAATGGAAACAAGGCCGACACTTACACCGACCTCAAAGTTATGGCCCTGCCACTCAAAACGGAAGTCTCTCACCTTGCCAAGAAGGCTGTCCACGATACGTTTGGCATCCTCCATGGTGCAGCGTTCATACAGAATACCGAATTCATCGCCACCGAGACGGGCAAGGGCATCCGTATCGCGCACCTTGCTGCGCAGTATTGCCGAAAATTGGCGCAGTAATTCATCCCCTGCCGCATGGCCGCAGGTATCGTTGACGATCTTGAACTGGTCCATGTCCATGAAACACAGGACATGCTCGATATTGTCTCCCGCAGACGAAATCATGGCGTTTTCGAGCCTGCGCTCGAATTCGCGCCGGTTATAGAGTTTGGTCAACTCATCATGACTTGCCTGATACGACAACTGTTTGGCCAGCTTGCGTGATTTCCCGACATCGTGAAACACAAGCACAGCGCCAAGGAGACGACCACTCTCCTCGCGAATCGGCGATGCGGAATTGACCACGTCAACCTCCGAACCATCGGGACGTACCAACACCACGTGGTCCACCGGACCGACCATCGATCCAGAACGCAGACACGCCGTCACCGCACATTCAACGGGTTTCCGCGTATCGTCATTAAGAAGCTGCAGGTTTTCCCTGGCGGATTTGCCACGCAACACGGCCAGTGTCTGGCCGGCTAATTGCTCAGCCACCGGGTTCATGTAGTCAATATTACCGTTGGCATCCGTGGTGACTACCGCGTCGCCAATGGAATGCAGCGTCACTTCGACGCGCGTTTTCTCGATAACGAGTTCGGCCTGCGATTGGCGCACTTTGCCCAGTGCCTGCTCCAACTCCTGTTGCTTTAGCGTGACAAAATCCAGGGCCTCGTTGATGAACCTGGCAAGGTAACCGAACTCGTCGTTCCTGTTCTCCTCGGTGAAGCGCAATCCCATCTTGCCAAGGGTAATGGATCTTGCCGTTTGCACCATGCGCTGAAACGGCAATGACAGGATTTTCTGGAGTGCCTTATGCAGAAAAAAACCAAAAGCCAGAAGGGTAATACCCATGAACAACAGAACGTCTTTGCGCTTCTCCGATACCGCCTGCCCCAACGGGATGAAATTCATTGTCAGACGCACAACTCCATGCTGCATTTGTGGGCCTTTCCCCGTGTGGTATGAAAATTTCCGTGACAGCGGGAGCAGCGGCCCACCTTGCTTTCCGATCAGCAGTTTTCTGTCATCTGACTCGATAATCACTCCCTCTATCCCGTAGGTCGGGTACCGCGTCTGGGCAAAGCGCTCAAATGACTCCCATGAAAAATTTCCATCATGGCTTACAAATTGCTCAAGCTCGTTGATAAATTGGCTTGAGTTGGCAGAATAAAGGTTAGTGGTTTCCCTATCGAGGCCGCGCAAAAGCAGGAACGAAGCGACCATGCCCGTAATAATCATGCCCCAGAAAACGACGACCGATATTTTCGTCGACAGGCTGGATTGCTGACCTTCGTCCGCTCCAACCGGTGACTGGATTGGGGTCATCTGAACCCTAGCCAGCGAAAACCCATCACCATCGGGCACATGCCGCTCAACCCCGCGCCAAAAAGAGCGAAGCCGATGAACCACGGGAAGAACCACAGTTCTTCGTTAAACAGGACATAACTGATCATCAGAAACCCCACCACCGCCAGGCGCAGGGCACGTTCTGCTTCAAAGTTGATGGTAAAAAGCGCCGAAGGTGACGCCGCACAGGTGGGGCCGGCGTCCCCGGGTATCCCTCGGAGATGAGAAACCAGCAGCGGAATACGCCAGTTGGTTATCGCCTCAAACAAAAGGATGGCCATGTACCCGTACACCACTAACCGCCATTCAAAATACAAAGCGATCAGCAATATAGCGCCCAAAATAATGCGGAAATTGCGTTCATTCATAGACTTCTCCCATGCTCACAATAAATCTGCCGCGGCGGCGGCAGGCGACAACCTATTCCTCTTCCCAGCGCAATCAGGCTGGTCAGATTTTTCTGGTTAAAGAATAGATGGTTGCGACAGGTAGTCCAGAAAAAATGGCGTGAGTATTGTTAGAGGCACTGCGTACGAGTCTTGTCAAAGCACATTTGGAAATTCAGACAATATATAATCCATGTTATTTGTAAGTGTACAGAAACTCAGTTGGGACGGCTTATCTTGAACCGTTCACCCTGATAACTGAGGACAGCGCCTTCCGGTACGATTTCCTCGACGCGAATACCCGCCTCAATCTGGTCCCCTTTGTGGTACTCGTGATTATTGAGGAACAGAATTTGCTGCGATTCATCGGGAGAGTAAACATGGATCGTTACCTTCAGCGGCGGTAGTTGGCGCTGAACCTCCGATGGCATCTGTGACAGGAAGGGTATGCCATCGGAAACCATGGGCGGTGCCGCTGGTACAATACCCCTGGTCGATGGCGCGCGCACCTTGGCCTGTTGTACTTTGGTTTTGGCCTTCCTGGGTTTGGGGGTCACGCGCGCCGATGGCGCTTGTTCCGACAGATCAAGAACCGCGGCACTGTTTTTCAGACCGGGAGTCTCCGGAGCGGTTGTTTTTTCTTCTGCCGTGTTCGCGCGCGGCTCGGTGACGGCTGGCACCGCGTTTGCCACAGGAACAACCGGATCAGGCGACGACGGTGTCTCGGTGACGACGGCTGGAGGCGGAAGGGTCGCAGGCTCCTGACTCAGGCCACGCCAGAAAATCAGCAAGCCGGCCAGCAGGCTGAACAACAGCATCACTCCCAGCGCCAGCAACCAGCCTCGGCTCGGAATCGGAACGCGTAGCTCGTGAACGGCGCCGCTCGATCTGACGGGGCCACCCGGCCGGCGAGATTGCTCGGATTTTCTGAGCGCATCGAGAATATAAGACATGGTCAACGCACCTTGGAAACGGTGGTATCGGCCAATAATGTCGGCGCCTTGTCCAGACTGTAGGCTTGCAGTTTCGTCAACGTGATGCGGCCGGCAATGCCATCGGGCGCGAGACGCTGGTTGCTCTGGAAATCCATCAACTCCATCTCCAGCGCTTCGTCGAACCGATCTTTCGGCTGTGCCGACAGCGCCTCGCCGCGATACCGCGCCAGCGCATCGCGCAACCACACAACCGCTTCGCCGCGCGATCCAAGCCGCAAATCGCCCTGCTCTGGCATCTGCGGTTTCCACAACAGCAGAAATTTTCCGAACCAGTAGTGACCCAGCTCGCTGGTTGGGAAATCGTGTGCCTGGCCGCCAAGCTGCAGGGAGGCGGTGTCTTCCTTGAGCAGGGAAACCAGCACGTGATGCTTGTTCCCGTTGGTGTCCACCAGTTCGATGACGGCCGGGCGGTTGTATTCCCGCAAGTTGTTCCAGGTTCCGGTTTTGTACACACAGTGCAAACCGGCATTCAGCGCACGGTCGCAAGCGGTCGCGCCCGCCAGCGCCGTGTAATCCAGATCCCAGCGGGAGAACAAATGCTTCATGGCCGATTCCGTATCCGTGGCCACTTGCGGGCTGGCGAGCAAGTTTTCGATCGAAACCGGTTTTTGCGTGGCGATGCCTTGGGGCTTTGTGTCGAGCGGCGACGGGTCGGCCGCCACAGCCGTCGCACTCGCTGTTTTACTGGCGGTGGATTCTGTCGGAGCGACCGGTTTTTCATCCATCTTGGCTGGCGCGACGACGGCCACCACCTGCGCATCGTGCGCGGCCGGCCTGAGCCAGACGGACAATTGCCAACCTGCCACCACGAACAATACGGCGGCTGCCGCAGAAGCCATGGGCGCCAAGGCCCGGGAAACAGATCTGCGCTTTCTTTCCCGGCCCACACTAACCTCCGCTGCGGAACGTGCCACCACCGCAGCATCCACGAGGTTTTTTTCCAGGACATAAGAACCGAGCAAGGCGCGGTCGCAGATCACGTTGATGAGCCGCGGGATGCCCCCCGACAAGACATGCACGCGCTCCATCGCGGTGCGCTGAAATAGCGGCGTCCTGGCCCCGGCGACGCGGCAACGATGCAGGATATAGTCAAATGTTTCCTTGCGCGTCAGCGCCGTGAGGTGGTGCCGCGCGGTAATGCGCTGGGCCAGCTGGCGCAGATCCCGCTGTCCCAGGAGGCGGGCAAGTTCCGGTTGTCCGACGAGAATAATCTGCAGCAGTTTTGTCTTGGTGGTTTCCAGGTTGGTCAACAGCCGTATCTGCTCCAGCACCTCGCGGTTCAGGTTCTGTGCCTCATCGATGATCAATACCGTGCGCCGTCCCTTGGCATGGCTTTGCAGCAGGTGGGCATTGAGCGCATCGATCAAGACCTTCAGGCTGTTCTTGCCGGCCGGATAGGGAATCCGCAGATCATCGCAGATGCCGGCCACAAACTCGCCGACGGTCAGGACCGGATAGAGGACAAGTGCCACGTCCACGTCTTGGGGCTGACGCTCCACCAAGGCGCGGATCAGCAGGGTCTTGCCGGTACCGACCTCGCCCGTCAGTTGCACGAATCCGCCGCTCTCGCTGAGGCCATACTGCAGGTGTGCCAATGCCTCCTGGTGGCTGCGGCTCAGGTACAAATAATGCGGATCAGGCGGAATGGAAAACGGGTTCTCGCGCAGACCGAAATACTGAAGGTGCATGGCTTGTGTCGCCACGTCAAACCACCCCGCTCGGTGCGGCTAACGTGCCTATAAAAGTATGGTTGCTCACTGTCTGTCGTCCGCTTCTGAGGGTCTATCAGTCTTGGCCCCATACAATACCATTTATCTGCCTTGCCATCCTCAGCGCCGTAGATGTCCGCCTTAAATTACAGCAGCCAGGCAGTCCGCCGCTAAATTAAGGCTGCTTCTGCACCAACGACTCATGTAAGAGCGCCAGAATCAAGTGGGGAGTCAGAACAATTGGCGCGACGCCAACCATCTGAGGAATCTCTGATCAAGTCCGTTCGTGGTGAGCCTGTCGAACCATGAACGGACAAATTGGC
>CAYIQV010000012.1:0-13848 GCA_964365635.1 uncultured Acidiferrobacteraceae bacterium | reverse complement strand
CGCAGGTCGGTCGCCACCTGATCGTTGCGCGAGCGCCCGGTGTGCAGCTTCTTGCCGACCTCGCCGATGCGTTCGATCAGGCGCGCTTCGATGTTCATGTGCACGTCTTCGAGCGCCACGCTCCAGACAAACTGGTTCGCATCGATTTCGGCTTCGATTTCCTGCAAGCCTTTAACGATGGCATCGCGTTCTTTTTTCGTGAGCACGCCTACGTGCGCCAGCATCTGCGCGTGCGCGATCGAGCCCATGATGTCATAGAGGTACAGCCGCCGGTCGAAACGGACGGAAGCCGTAAAGGCTTCGACGGCAGCGTCGGTCGATTCAGTAAAACGTCCGCCCCAGGGTTTTTCTTTTTTCATGATTTGTATTCGTACCGGATCAATAAGTTCGACGCCTTGGTACAGAGCCTTGGCGGCCTTTGTCACCGCCCATCCGCAACGGCCCCACGATTATCGGCCATATATTGAGACCGTGGAATGGCCGGGCTATGTTTGCCTTGTAGTTGAGTCACCTGATCCGGACTCTCCTTTGTGCACCCCCACCCCGAATTCCGGATCAGGACTTAGAGCCCCCCGCCTAAAAACGGGGGGTTTTTTTTGGCGGCACCGACCGAAGTATACTTGAACCGATCTCAAAATTGGCACCCGGCCTGGGCAGAAAGATAGCCATCTCGTGGCGGGCAGGCAGAGAAAACTCGATGCTTTGGCGTTGGGATCGGCTCTTGAGCCGCCAGCCAAATAAATGAACCCTTTTCCTGCTTCGGCCGCCCACCAAGCCGCTGAAATACATATAATTACAATCATTAGAGGAATGTGTGCCACGGGCCGTGGGGCTCGACCATACTGAACAATACGGGGATGGGCCGCACCGCGGTCGGGTAGCCGGTCCATAAGAGCACATCCGCCGCCGCGGCGGCCGAACGGAATCCATGGCAAACGCAAGCAACACCGACAAACAAAATTTCCTGCCCGATTTCGGGTTCTCCGGCATGATGCTCCAGTTCGTGGTCCTGGCGGAAATGATCGCCGTGATCGTCACCATTGCGCGCAACAGCGAACTCGGTGCGCAGGTGTGGCAGGACCTGAGTCTGCTTTCCATCTTTGCCATGACCATCGCGCTTTTCTGCGCCATCGTCCTCAAGCTGTTCTCACCGTTGCTCCGGCGCGCAACCATGGCCTCCGGATCGTTATTGACCATCATGCTGCTGATGCTCGTCACCGCCGGCGTCACCGAAGCCATCATCTACCTGCTCCACGACCTGGCGCTGATCGATGAACGCTGGCCGGCGTGGCGTGATTCGTTTCAGATTCGCAGCCTGATGATCACCGGCATCGTCGGCGCACTCGGCCAGCGTTATCTTTCCCACAAACGCCGCGCGGAACTGGAGGGCCGGCTGCAACAGGAATCGAAGCTTCAGGCCCTGCAATCCCGCATTCGCCCGCATTTTCTGTTCAACAGCCTGAACAGCGTGGCCGCGCTGGCGCGCAGCGATCCCGACAAGGCCGAGGCGGTGCTGCACGATCTGGCCGATCTCTTCCGCGTGCTGCTCGCGGATGCGCGCAAACTGGTACCGGTGACGGCCGAGCGTGAGATCTCGCGCCAGTATCTGGAAATAGAAAAGATACGTCTTGGCGACCGGTTACAGATCAAATGGAACGTGGGCAACATCCCCCGCGCGGCGATGATGCCGGCGCTGACGCTGCAACCGTTGCTCGAGAATGCCATTTATCATGGTATCGAACCCCGGTTCGCCGGCGGCACGATTAAAATCGAGATGTGGGCCGAAGGCGAAACACTCAACATCATGATCAGCAATCCGCTTCCCGATGTGCAAAAGGTCACGCGCAGCAAGGGCAACCGGCTGGCCCAGGAAAACATCCGCCAGCGCCTGAGCACCCAGTTTGGCGACAAGGCCAGCATGCAGGTAATCCAGGAAGGCGGCCAGTACCATGTCAAAGTCAAAATGCCGATTGTGAAAGGTGGCTGATGGAACTGTCCGAAAAAAACCGGCAGCGGCTCGCACGTGTGAAGAACGGCTTCGCCCGCATCGAGCAACGTCTCAACGCCCTCCTGCCGCCGGCCGAACCCTCTTCGGAAAAAAATGTCGAATTCCTGCCGAACTTCTGTACCGGTTGGGTGGTGTTCAATGTCGTCGTGGTGGCGGAAATGCTCGCGATCGTGATCAACCTCGTCATCCCGCGCAATCTGCTCTCGTCCTCGTCCTTTCAGGATCTGCTGCTGATTTCGCTCTTCATCCAGTGGGTGGCGCTCGCCGGCACCACGGTGCTGTGTTACACGCGCAAATACCTGAACCGCCTGCCAAACCTGCGGGCGCTGGGCATGGCCTATTTGCTGCTGCTGCTCGCGACCTTCGCCGTGAGCGAGTGCGCCATCTGGCTACTGTGGCTCACCAACAAGATCGGCACCCCGCGCCCGGAATGGTATGCCGATTTTCACATCCTGAACTTCACCATCAGCGCCATCATCAACGGCTTGCTGCTGCGCTTCTTCGTGGCCAAACACGAACTGACCCAGCGTACGCAGTCGGAAACGCGCGCCAAGATCCAGGCCCTGCAATCGCGCATCCGTCCGCACTTCGTGTTCAACAGCCTCAACATCATCGCCTCGCTCACGCGCCGCGAACCGGAAAAGGCCGAGGCCGCGATCGAGGACATGGCGGATCTCTTCCGCATGATGCTCTCCGAGGACGAGTCCCTGGTACCCATCAAGAATGAAATCGATGTCGCCAACAAGTACCTCGCGCTCGAAGCGCTGCGCCTCGATAACCGGCTCACGGTCAACTGGGACGTCGGCAAGTTTCCGCGCAAGGCCGTTATGCCGGTACTCACGCTGCAGCCCCTGCTGGAAAATGCGATCCGCCACGGTATTGAGGAACTGCCCGGCGGCGGCGCGGTAGACGTGCGCTTGTGGGATGAAAACGATAAAATTCACATCCAGATCACCAACCCCGTCCCCAAGACCAGGGCCAAACTGACAAAGACGAGCCACGTGCAATCGCTGGACAACATCCGCCGCCGTTTTCACAGTCACTATGGCGACCAGGCGGTGCTCACGGACAGCGAAGAGAATGATCATTTCACAGTCACGGTCGTATTACCGACCCGTGGAGGGAACGCATGAGAGTATTGATCGTAGATGACGAAAAACTGGCCCGCGACCGCCTGCGCGAACTGCTGAACGACATCGGCGGCTATACCGTGGTCGGCGAGGCCATGAACGGCTCGGAAGCGGTGGAAAAAACCGCCGAGCTCAATCCCGACGTGCTGCTGATGGACATTCGCATGCCGGGCATGGACGGACTCGAGGCCGCCATGCACCTCATGGGCATGGAAAATCCGCCGAGCGTGATCTTCACCACTGCCTACGACCAGCACGCACTCGATGCGTTTGACGTCAACGCCGTGGACTACCTGCTCAAGCCCATTCGCAAGGACCGGCTGGCCAAGGCGCTGTCCAAGGCGCACAAGCTCACCATGAAGCAGCTGGCCGAGGTCAATCTGGCGCGTCCCGAGCCGACCGTGCGCACCCACATCAGCGTGCACCTGCGCGGCAACATCCGCCTGGTGCCGGTGCCGGAAATCCTGTATTTCCTCGCGGACAGCAAGTACGTCGTGGTGCGCACCCCCACCGAAGAACACTTGATAGAAGATTCACTGGTGAATCTGGAAGAGGAATTCGGCGAACGCTTCCTGCGCATCCATCGCAACGCCCTCGTGTCCACGGGTTCCATCAAGGGCATCGAAAAGAGCCCGGACGGAACCTGGCAGGTGAGCCTGAAGGGTCTGGAAAACAAACTGGACGTCAGCCGCCGACATACCGCACCGGTGCGCCGCTGGGCGCGCAACCGCCCGATGAATGCATGAAACACACATATGAATTTCCGACGCAAAGACGCGAAGGCGCAAAGAAAGACGAGAAGGAGTTATAAAACTTTGCGTCTTTGCGACTTTGCGTCAAACGATAATACAAAATTATTATTCGAGACCGGTTCTTGAAAACCCTCCGTCTCGGTACGCGCAAAAGCCAGCTGGCCCTGTGGCAGGCGGAATACGTGCGTGCGCAACTCATGCGCCATCATCCCGGCCTGCGAGTTGAACTGGTGACAATGACCACCGAGGGCGACCGCATCCTTGATCGCAGCTTGGCCAAGATCGGCGGCAAGGGGCTGTTCATCAAGGAACTGGAACAGGGGCTGCTCGAAGGGAATACGGATATTGCCGTGCATTCCATGAAGGACGTCACCGCGACGCTGCCGCCGTTGCTGCATATCCCTGTTGTCTGCGAACGCGAAGACCCGCGCGATGCCTTCATCTCGAACCGTTACGACACCCTCGCCGCCCTGCCAAAGGGTGCGCGCGTCGGTACTTCCAGCCTGCGGCGCCAGTGTCAGTTGCGCGAGGCCCATCCGCATCTCGAGATTCTCACGCTGCGTGGTAACGTGAACACGCGTCTTTCCAAACTGGATGCCGGCGAATACGAGGCGATCCTCCTTGCCGTCGCCGGTGTCAAACGCCTGGGCATGGAGACGCGCATCCGCGAGCGGCTCGACACCCGCGTGAGCCTGCCCGCCGTGGGGCAAGGCGCGGTTTCCATCGAGTGCCGCATCGACGACAAATCCACGAACGAACTGATCGCGCCACTCAACCACCGCGCGACGCAACTGTGCGTTACCGCGGAACGCGCCATGAACGCGCATCTCGACGGCGGCTGTCAGGTGCCGATCGGCGGTTACGCCGAACTGCACGGCGACATGCTGCACCTGCGCGGTCTCGTCGGTGAACCGGACGGCAGCCGGCTGCTGCGCGCGGAGATTCGTGGCGCGTCCGCGCAGGCGGAAACGCTGGGCGCGCAACTGGCACAGGAACTGCTCGCCAAAGGCGCCAAGATTATTCTCGACAAGGTATACGGACGTGCCTGAATCCCCTTCCCGCATGCGCGCCCTGGATGGCGTGCGTGTGCTTGTCACCCGTCCCCGCGACCAGGCCGAGGGTCTGGCGCAACGCATCGAACAGGAGGGCGGCGAAGCGATACGGTTTCCAGTCATTGAAATCACCGAGCCGCGTGACACCCGGGCGCTGCGCTCGATCATCGACCGGCTGGATGAATTTGCGCTCGCGATCTTCATCAGCCCGAATGCGGTCAATCGAGTGATCGGCTTGATCGGTGCGCGTCTTGAAAAATTCCCCGAACATTTGTCTGTCGCCGGCGTCGGGCGCGGCAGCGCCATGGCGCTCGAACGTCTTGGAATCAAAAACGTCATTGTGCCAAAGGACCGATTTGACAGTGAATCGCTGCTGGCGCTTCCGGCCTTGCAGCAGGTAGCGAACAAACGGATCGTGATCTTCCGCGGCGAAGGCGGCCGCGAACTGCTGGGCGATACGCTTACGCAGCGCGGGGCCACCGTGGAGTATGCCGAATGCTATCGCCGCACGCGCCCGCTGGCCGACGCCGCACCGTTGCTGGAGCGCGGAGTGGGCGGCGCGATCGATATCGTCAGCATTACCAGCCTGGATGGCCTGCACAATCTGCTCGACATGGCGGGTACGGCAGGGCGGCCGTGGCTCCTGCGCACGCCCGTGGTTGTCATCAGCGAACGTCTGGCCGCCGCCTGCCGTGAATCGGGCTTTCAACAGACACCTGTCCTCGCCAGGGAGGCGAGCGACGAGGCCATCGTGGCCGCCATCAAGACGTGGCGGGCGGCGCAAAAAACCCTATAATCGTCGAATCGACACAGGCCCATACCCATGACCGATAACAACGACACCCAGAAAACCGCCAACGCCGAAACACCCAAACGCGGCAAGCAGACGACCGCTGAGGAAACCCGGGGCATGCGTCCCGGCCAGGTCCGCAGCGGGCTTGCGCTGATCCTCGCCGTCATCGCGCTCATTGCGAGCGGCTACCTCTGGTACACCGTGCTTTATCAGAACCAGGATCTGTTCACGGCCGACGTCGTCGAAACGCTCAACCAGATCGAAACCGATAACACCCAAATCCAGGAGTCGCTCTCCTCCACCGAGAAAGACATTAAGGTTCTGAAGGAAACCCAGGACACGATCCGGATCTCTCTGGAGAAAATCAACAACGATCTCACCCGCAACCGCATGGAGTGGACCCTGACGGAAGCCGAACAACTGCTCGTCATCGCCAACAACCGTCTGCAACTGGCGCGCGACACCCATTCCGCACTCGCCGCCCTGCGCGCCGCCGACCAGCAACTGCAACAACTCGCCCGACCCAAGTTGTTGCCGGTGCGCCGGGAACTGGCGCGTGAAATCTCGCTCATCGAATCCATCGACAAGACCGACATCAGCGGCATCACGCTGCGCCTGGGCACGCTCGCGGACACGATCAACCGCCTGCCGCTCGCGCTCGAAATACGCCAGCATGAAACCGGCGCCGAACCCAGGAAAGACGAAGCCGGTGACAAGACCGCGGCCAAGGAAAGCGTGTGGCGCGTGGCCGTGCATACCCTGTGGCAGGACATGGCTTCGCTCGTGCGTATTCGCAACAACGTGGAAGTGCAAAAACCGCTGTTGCCGCCGGAGCAGCAGTATTTCCTGCGCGAGAACCTGCGGCTGGCGCTTTACGGCGCCCAGCAGGCGCTGTTGCAAGGCAACCTGCCCGTGTACCAGCAAAACCTCAAATCCGCCGCGCGCATGACAAAGGAATACTTCGACCTGAATTCCCAGGTCGTCATCAGCATGCAGAGCGAACTGGATAAGCTTCTGAGCACCAGAATCGTCACTGAACTGCCGGACATCTCCGCCTCGCTCAGTGCCCTGCGACGCCTGTCCGGTCGGGGGAATGAGCCGTGAAATTCCTGCTGATCGTCCTCTCGGTATTGTTTGCGGGTGTCATGATCACCCTTTATTCCACCGAGAACCCGGGTTATGTGCTCATCGCGCGCGCGCCGTGGAGCATCGAGATGACGCTCACGGTCTTCGTCCCGCTGATGCTGGCGGCGTTTTTTCTGGTGTACCTGCTGCTGTTCATTCTGATGCGGCTCGTGCGGATTCCCCGCGACGTCAAGCGCTGGCGCGCGCGGCGCCGCGCCAAGGAAGCGCGCGCGGCGCTGACTCACGGCCTTGTCAGTCTCGCCGAGGGCAACTGGGTGGAAGCGGAAACGCAGTTGCTCGCGGGCATGCGCCATGGCGACACGCCGCTGCTGAATTACCTCGGGGCCGCCATTGCCTGCGAGAAACAGGGGAACATCGAAAAACGCGATGAATATCTGGCCCTCGCACACAAAAGCACCGCGAGCAACGATCTCGCCATCGGCATGACGCAGGCTTACTTGCAGCACCGGTCGCACCAGCTCGAACAATGTCTTGCCACCCTCAATGAATTGCGCGGAACCGCGCCGAAACACCGGCAGGTGCTGAGTCTGCTGGCCCAGGTCCATGTCGAACTGCGTGACTGGACCGGCCTCATCGAACTTATCCCGGAACTGCGCCAGAACTACGTGATGGCCACCAAAGAAGTCGACGCCCTGGAATTGCAGGCGCACCGCGAGTTGCTCAAGCTCTCGCTGCCGTCAGGACTGCCGACAGTGCTGAAAAAGGCATGGAATGCGGTTCCCAAATCACTGAAGCGTCAGCCGTCGCTGATCGCGATTTATGCGCGCCAGTTGATCCAGCAGAACGAAGTGGACGAGGCCGAATCGGTGTTGCGCAGCGCCATCGAGGATGCCTGGGATCCGCTACTGGTGGAACTGTATGGCGAGGTGCGTGGAAACCATTCCGCGGAACAACTCGAAGCCGCCGAGGGCTGGCTCCCGTCGCATGCCGACGAACCGAAACTGCTGCTGACGGTGGCGCGGCTGGCCATGCGCGGCGGACAGGACGCCAAGGCGCGTAACCATCTTGAAAAGTGTCTTTCCATGCACGGTCCGGTCGAGGCCTTCCACGAAATGGGCAACCTCCTCGAACGCCTCGGGGAAAAAGACAAAGCGCTCGATTACTACCGCCACGGACTGGAAAAGTACGCCAGCGAATTACGTTCGACCCAGATGCGTTCCGGCTTGCGCTTGCCAATCTCTCGCTACCGCGCCGCGCGGTAGATTTATATCTCGTGTAGCCTGGATGAAGCGTAGCGAAATCCGGGATAGCATTACCCAATGGTTTACTACCGCCGCAATCGGGTACCCGGAGGAACTTATTTCTTTACCGTGACGCTGGCAGACCGGTGCTCACGGACTCTGGTTGAGCATATCGATGAACTGCGCGCATCGTTCCGCGCGATTAGGCATGAGCGGCCCTTCCAGATCGAGGCCATCGTTGTTTTGCCGGACCACCTGCACACCGTCTGGACACTTCCCGAAAACGATACGGATTATTCTTCCCGTTGGCGCGCCATCAAAAGCCGGTTCACCCGCCGCATAAGAACACAGGGTGTACCTTTGCAAGCTAATTCAAAAGTTGAATACGCCCTATGGCAGCGGCGTTATAGGGAACACACCATACGGGATGAGGACGATCTGCAAAAACATGTGGATTATATTCATTACAATCCGGTCAAACACGGATTGGTCAGCCATGTAAGCGATTGGCCATATTCATCGTTTCACCGCTATGTGCGGCGGGGCTGGTTGCCCCGGGATTGGGCAACAACGTTACCGGACAGAGATGACATTGGTTTCGGGGAATAATTCCCGGATTCCGCTACACTCCATCCGGGCTACGCTATTTATAGGTTACTGAGGTGGATTGGGGGCCTATAAGCAAGAAGAACTTTGTGCCATTACTGAACTTGCCATCACCAGACCAAGAATCACCTGAACCATTCGCAATAAATATACCTTCTCTGCCGTCGCTGCATTTTATTGATCCTTTAGTAGTTGGATCGATTGCGGGTATGTAAATATATCCACTGCAAATAATCCCATTAATATTTTGCATTTCGATAGCAGCATTGCTACCAATGCTGCCACTTGCGGAACCCCTAAATATATCTTCACCCACAATTTTCATTGTCGCGGGAACAGTGCCACACGCAGAAATTAGTAATACAGCAATCAAAATTGTGAATTTTTTCATATCAAGAATATTCCATATAACGATATAGTAAGTAGCCCGTATGGAGCGAAGCGGAATACGGGAAACAGTTTGAAACCCCGGATTTCGTTTCACTCCATCCGGGCTACATATGATTTACTTTGGCGGCTCAAGCGCGGCGCTCTGCGCGCGGAAAACATCCATCGAATAGGTAAATTCACCGACCCATTTTCCGGAGCGGTAATCGATACGCACCACGTCTGGCACGAAACCTTTCCGGTCCACGGCCATCGGAAAATCACTGGCCACGGCGCCGCCGTCGATCTCATCGAAGCTGCACGCCTTTTCGTAACGCGCGGGCCGGAACCACAGGCTGAGCTTGGGCGTCACGGCCACCGCCTCTTTGACAGCCTCGTCGCGAAACCACACGCGCTTCGCCACCATGCAGCCGAAAATCAATTGCACCTCGGCGTAGAGCGGTTGCGGACGGCGCTCCAGCGCACGTTCGGCACTGGCGCTCATTTCCACGCGTACCGGTTTTTCATAGAGGCAAATCGTGGCGATCATCAATATCCCTGCTTCATTACCTTATCCGCATCCGGGTTGTCCTGGGTATTCACGGCGTCGTGGGTCTTCTGCGCGCCTTCCTGAACCTTGCCTTCGACCGTGCGCGCCTTTTCCAGGGCCCGCACCTGGGTGGAAAACACCGTATCTCTTGCTTCGCGCTTCTGTTCGCCGCAGGCAACCAGCAGACCGAGACAACAAAGGCATGCAAATAGCGTTCGCATAATTTCTCCTTGGAGATTACAAGACATCCTCTCACGCAGGGTGGGCATGGCCCACCAATCGAACCTTCCACTGCTCATGAAATCAGGTGGGCAATGCCCACCCTACAACTATCAAATTCGCACCCAACCTCAGACCGGGGTCGCATGGGCGAATTCAAACGAATCATAATACAGGTGGTCATCGGGAAGACCGTGCTTCTTCACCGCCCCCTTGAGCGCCGCAATCATCGGTGGCGGACCGCTGGCATACACCTCATGACCGCTCAGATCGGGATAATCCGCCGCCACGGCATCATGCACCCAGCCGGTGCGCCCGGTCCACTGATCTTCCGGCAATGGCTCCGACAACACTGGCGTATAACGAATATGCTTGTTTTCACGCGCCCAGGCGAGGGGAAGTTCATGCAGATACAGATCGCGCCGCGCCCGCACGCCCCAGTACAAATGCATCGGGCGTGTGATGCCTTGGGCCATGGCGTGCTCCAGCATGCCCTTGATCGGTGCAAACCCGGTTCCGCCGGCAACAAGAATCATGGGCTTATCCGTCGCCGCTCTCGACGTCCTCGGTCGCTGCTCCCGGCGCGACTCTACCTCCTCCGTCCCTGGAGTCGTGCCTCCCGCGGCATTTGTACTTCCCTGTACATCACCCTCGCGCAGAAAAAAGGTGCCCAGCGGCCCCTGAAAGCGCAGCAGGTCTTTTTCTTTCATCTTGTTGAACACGTGGTCGGTAAAGAATCCGCCGGGGACATGACGGATATGCAGTTGCAGCAACTCATCCGACCCTGGCGCATTCGCGAGCGAAAAGCTGCGGCGCTTATTGCCGGCAAGCAAGATGTCGATGTACTGCCCGGCAAGAAATTGCAGGCGCTGACCTTCGGGCAGCTTGAGCGACAACTGCATGACATCGTGCGCGAGTTTTTCCAGCTTCATCACGCGGCATGGGAGAATCTTGATGGGAATACCCCTGGCAGCATCGATCTCCTTGGCGTCGATCACAAGATCCGACTGCGGTATGGCCTGACAGAAAAGCACATGCCCTGCATTCCTTTCCTCTGCCGACATGGCCTTGTCTTCGTAGACACCGTAATCCACCTGACCCGAGATCAGCCTGCCCTTGCAGGTACCGCAGGAGCCGTTGCGGCAACTGTAGGCAAGGGGAATGCCCTGGCGCAGCGCCGCGGCCAACACCGTTTCCTTGTCTTCCACGACGAACTCGTGGCCACTCGACTCGATGCGTACTTTGGAGCTCATGCGCTGGGCCTTCTGAATTGGAAAGGCCGCTATTGTTGCCTAAAACCCGGACGAGAAAAACTGCGGATTAAAGACGGGTATTACCCGGCGGTAAAAGCGGAACTACCGCTGCGTGGGAAAGACGGGAAGTGAGCGTTAAGTACGAGCCGGAGACGGGATGCTAAATCCAGGAAACGCCGTGCACGTTTTCCCAGATCTTCACCGCGCGGTCGATGTTCTGGTGTTGCAGCGCCTTGCGCGCCACATTGCTGCATTCCTCGCGCGTGCCACATTCGTTACCGTCCACCTTATACAACAATGTGTTTCCGGTGCGCGCGTAGGCCACGCCGTTCCATTCAAAACGACTGTAGGCATTGTTGAGGGCTGATATTTCAGTATGCGTTTCGACCACCGGGTAGGCATTGGCACCACGGCGCAGATGAAGTTTTCCGTTCATCGCCAGCAATGTGCTGATACCCATCCCGGACTTTTCCACAAGCCAGGCGCGGCAACCGTCATCCGCGGCACACGTGGCGCCCATCACCACAAACAAATCGCCTTTGGCGGTCTTGCCGATCCAGCGGTTTGCATAGTCCTGTATCTGGCATGTCCCGGTCGCGTCCGTAACCACAGATGGGTTACAGGCGGAGGTGACGATATCGGTCGGCAGTTCATTCGAATTCAGCATCGGATCGGACGTTTCACCGGCGGCGGTCCAGAGGGCGGCCGCGGCGGCGAAGGTCATGGCGATCAGGGTTGTCCGGGTTTTCATGGTGCTGGTTCCGTATTGTCTCTCTACCCTCAATAAGAGGCACATTCCATGCCAAGATAGGGAAATTCAGAAAACCCCGCTTTTACAACATATTAATCAGGATGGAGCCCCATTCTTACCCCGGTCCTGTGAAAAAATGAGAACAACCACTGGCCGGCTTCGTCACATTCACCTCTTCCTTCTGCGTGCACGACACGACGCGCCGCCCATCGCGGCCAGGCCGGAGATCGCATTGACATTCCCGGCCATGACCCATTTAATGCGGCCCATGTTTGAGCACCCCTTTGACTGGAATGGAAGCAAGTCATGAGCGACGGTCGCTCTCAGCATCCTGCGAGCGGGGCTGGCCTCCCGTGCGACTTGCGCCTCCCCGGAGGGGGCGGAGGGGATTCTCGCGCCACTGGTGCATCGCTGCACGGCGCTGTCCTGGTAGAAGTCAAAAACCTCTCGCGGTTCTACGGCGAGTTTCAAGCGGTCAAGGACGTCAGCTTCACCATCCAGAAGGGCGAGGTCCTCGGCTTCCTCGGCCCCAACGGCGCGGGCAAAACCACCACCATGCAAATCATCAGCGGCAACCTCGCACCCTCGGGCGGGAGCGTGACCATTGCCGGCCATGACCTGCTCGAAGACCCGCGCGCCGCGAAGAGCCAGCTGGGCTACCTGCCGGAGCAGCCGCCGCTGTATCGCGATCTCACCGTGGATGAATATCTGGACTATTGCGCGGCCCTGAACCGCCTGCCACGAAATCAGCAGCGGCCGGCACGCGACAGCGCCAAGGAACGATGCGGGTTGCAGGAAGTCGGCCGGCGCCTCATCGGCAATCTGTCGAAGGGTTTTCAGCAGCGCGTCGGTATTGCGCAGGCCATCATCCATCTGCCGCCGGTGGTGATCCTGGACGAACCCACGGTCGGGCTCGACCCGATCCAGATCCGCGAAATCCGCGCGCTGATCCGCGAACTCGGCAAGGAACATGGCGTGATTCTGTCCACGCATATCCTGCCCGAGGTCCAGGCCGTGTGCGACCACGTGCAGATCATTCACAAGGGCGAGCTGGTGCTGAACGAAAGCATCGCCGGGTTGCAGCAACACATGAAATCGGCCTCACTCACCGTGGCCTTCCGTGAGGCGCCTGACATCGCGCTGATCGAAAGAATCCCGGCAGTGACCTCGGTGCAGAAGGAGAACGACGGACGCCTGCATGTGTTCCATGAAACCGATCGCAACCCCACGGAGGATATTATCCAGCTGGCCTCGGAGAAAAACTGGGGCTTGCAGGAAATCCGGCCGGGGCGGATGTCGCTGGAGCAGGTATTTCTGGAGCTGACCTCCGACCCACAGGCCGCGGAGGCGCTCGCTTCCGCCCATCACCTTGCCAGCATGGAAACGCCGCCCGCATGATACTGACCATCGGCATGCGTGAGCTGAGGTCACTGTTCCTCTCGCCGCTGGCGTGGTCAATCCTCGCCGTAGTGCAGCTCATCCTGGCGTTCCTGTTCCTGAGCCGCATCGAGCTATATCAGATTTACCAGCCGCAACTGCTGGCGATGGAAAGCGCGCCTGGCGTCACCGAAGTCGTGGTGCCGGATCTGCTTGGCAACGCCGCCATCGTGCTGCTGCTCGTGGTACCGCTGCTCACCATGCGCCTCGTCGCCGAGGAACGGCGCAATAAAACGCTGTCGCTGCTCTTCAGCGCCCCGATCTCCATGACCGAGATCGTGCTGGGAAAATACCTGGGCGTCGCGCTGTTCCTGCTGATGCTGCTGGTGCTCATCGGACTGATGCCGTTGTCCCTGCTCGCCGGCGGTAGTCTGGATTTCGGTCTGTTTCTTTCAGGCCTGCTCGGGCTCGCCCTGCTGCTGGCGGGATTCGCCGCCATCGGACTGTTCATGTCCACACTGACACAACACCCCACCGTGGCCGCCATCGGCACCTTCGGCGCCCTGCTGCTTTTCTGGGTTCTGGACTGGTCGGGACAGGGGGTCGCCGGCGGCAGCGTGCTCGCGTACCTGTCGCTCTTCAACCATTACAAACCATTCCTTGA
>CAYIQV010000011.1:0-14879 GCA_964365635.1 uncultured Acidiferrobacteraceae bacterium | reverse complement strand
TCATGCAGGAACTTGGAGGACTCGATGGTCACGGTCTTCAGGTTCTTGAGATCGGTATAATCCACGAGCTGGATCAGGCCGGTTTCCTTGAGGTTAACCACCCACTCCGGCTTGTGCGGCGAGGCCACGATAGAAGCCACGCGCGGCTCGGGATGATACTCTCCGTCCACCGTGATGCTGCGAGTCGAGACGAGCTTGAGTGGCTCGAGCGTGTCGCCATTCATGATCACGTACTGCGGCGGCCAGTAGGAACCGGCGATCGCATATTTGTCTTCAAAATTGCCCAACTTGCCCTTGTACTTGGAGGTCTCCACCGAACGCGCGTCGATGCCGATCTTGATGGTTGCTACGACCGTCGGTTTCTCGAACCACATGTCGATCAGGTCGAGCTTGCCGTCGCGGCCGATGACGTACAGATAGCGGCCGGAGGCCGACAGGCGCGAGATGTGCACCGCGTAGCCGGTCTTCACGATGCCCCAGATCTTCTTCGTGTCACCGTCGATGAGCGCCACCTCGCCGGTGTCACGCAGGGTTACGGAAAAGACGTTCTTCAGATTGATCTTGTTCAGCTGCTTCTTCGGCCGCTGATCCGACGGCACCGTGACCTTCCAACTGGCCCGCATGTCTTTCATGCCCCATTCGGGCGGGACATCCGGCGTCATCTGGATATAGGTGGCCATATTCTTGATCTCCTCCTTGGTGAGGATATCGTCGAAATTGACCATGCCGCCTTCGGTGCCATACGTCAGAATCTTTTCAAGGCGTTCCTGACCGAGCTTGCGGGTACCCCCTTCAACCACCGACCCATCCGGTTTCTTGGTGGAGGTGACAGGCTCGAGGTTCTTGCCGGTCGCGCCCTTGCGCAGCACGCCATGGCAGCCGGCGCAGCGTTCGAAATAGATCTTCTTGCTGGCTTCCTTGGCCTCGGGAGAGAGCGTGGGATCGCCCGCAGCCGGCGTGCCGTTCGTGGCGAATACACTGCCCGTCCCTGCCATTGCCAATACAGCGAAACTGGCGGCCAACCTGGTTTTCTTGTAACTCATAGTATGGACTCCTCGCATTAGTTTGAGAAAGTATCAGCCGGGATGATAAAGCGCAGCCCCCAGCCATCCTTGACGTGGATCAAAAAAAGGCAATTAACGTTTTAAATATGCATATTTATTATAAACACAGATAAGACACGGCAAGGAAGAAATTCGGTACTTTTCCTGAAGCCGGCTCATGGATTCTCGCCATCTCTGGCGCGACACCCGTCGCAGGGGCTGTCATCCATCTTTGACTGGCCAATAAATTGCTCCATGCCCAGCACCAGTTCTTTCGCGCGTACGCTGCGTTCGCGGCGCTTGCGCTTTTCGACCAGCGGCGGGCATTTGTGGTCGTTCCAGTAGGTGACTTGGCAGTCGAGGCAATAGTGGCATTCGTTGGGATTGATCTCGCCATTGCGTTTGATCGCCTGCACCTCGCATTCCTGGGCACAGACCTGACAAGGGCGGCCACACTCGCGATGGCGCCGCAACCAGTCGAAAATCCGGAACCGTGCCGGGTACGTCAGGGCGGCGCCCAGCGGGCAGAGGTATTTGCAGTAAAATTTGCGATTGACGATCGACACCAGAATCATCCCGACGGCGAAGAACACGAACCCCCATTCGCGCTGGAAGCGCAGGGTGATGGCGGTCTTGAACGGCTCGATTTCCGCGTAGCATTCGGCATCGACCAGGGATTGCAGCGAAACGCCGAACAAGGCGAGAAGAATGATGTACTTCACCGCCCACAACCGCTCGTGAACCATGGCGGGAAACTCCCACTGACGTACACCGAAACGGCGGGCCAGCTGGTTGGTCAGCTCTTGCAAAGCACCGAAGGGGCACAACCAGCCGCAATACACACCACGGCCCCACAACAGCAGTGTCGCCGCCACGAACGACCAGAGGATGAACATCATCGGGTCGATGAGGAAATTCTCCCATTCGAAATCATGCAAGGCCATGTGCACGAACGTGAGCACGTTCACAATGGAGAGTTGCGCCAAGCCATACCAGCCGATAAAAAACAGGGTATACAGCAGAAAGCCGTCGCGCAGATAAATCAACAACTTCGGATGGCGCGCGAGCCAGTCTTGAAAAATGAGAATCAGGGAAAGGTAGAAAAGCCCGGCACACAACACCACGATCTGGAACACGCGGCTGCGCCAGGCCACACGCCAGATGGGCTCTTCCTGCGCCGCCATCCTGGCGTAACTCGCTCTGGACTCAGCGGTAGACGAATTGGCGCCGGCGTGTTGCCTTCTCTTCACCGACGACTCCATGGGCTTGCTCGGTGCCGTCAAAACGGACCGAGGAGATTCTTTCCCCGCCTCGCGCGATTTTTCCTCTTCGTGTTCAGATCTTCCGGATACGGCCTGAGGAGCCACGGGCGGTGGCACGAGACCACGGGATTCGGCCACTTGGCGGGCCGAGCGCATGATGGTCGCGTTTTCCACCATCACCGTGATGGTGGCGCCGGAAATGGTGTCCACGACCACGGCGTCATCACGGCCGCCGCCAATAACAATCTGGTCAAAGATAGACTTTCCCCGATACTGGCTGACAAAGCGCTGCAAGCGCTCTTCGGAGATGCCCACCAGCAGGATCGGCTCCTGATGCTCGACGATATGAACACCAACGATGCGCCCACCCATATCGACGCCCACGAGCGTATTGATCGGCCGACCGGAATAGGCCGGGATGCGCACGACATTGCCGGTCAGGTAGGTATAACCGATCAGTTTACCGCCTTGATGAATCTCCGCCGCCAGCGGCTCGCCTTCCAGTGCGCCAAACTGGTCCGCCTGGGGGAAGAATTCCCGCACCTGCGGGTAAAGATCGGCGATCGTCTGACCATAAGAAGCCGACGATGCCATCATGAGGAAGCACAGGAGAAATGGGCGGATCAGGAACACCAGTCGTTTCACGGGGTCTTCACAGAGGCGGATGAGGGGAAGCTCCGTTAATTGTTGTTCAATGCTGATGTATGGAGATTAGAACGGCATTGATTTCTGTCAAATTCAAACCACTGATATAGTGCGAGTTTATGCATATATACCCCAACGGCTGGAGGAAATGTGGAAATTGTCTATTTTACCCTGGTGGCCATCGGCCTCTACTTCATGGCCGACTGGCTGCTCGACCGCATCGAGACGGCGCGTGGAAAACGGTTTGAGAACCGCTCCGTCATTTTCTTTGTCATCATCATGGTATCAGCCTTGGTGACGTTCGAGCTGATCTCCCTCCTGATGCGCCCCGCGTAATCCCGGACACAAGCGGCAACGCCAGCGGTTGGCGTCACGCCCTGGACGGCGTCCGCATGGCGCGGTAAACAATCAGCAAAAATAAAAATCCGCCAATGATGGCGATTAGCCCGCCAAGGCCCATCAACCCCATGCCGGCGATGCGGCCGACACTGTCGAGCGCCTGCTCGGCCCCGGCCACCTTGCGTTGTACCCCATAACCGCCCGACCACACGAGACCGAAAACATGCAGCAACTGGCCGCCGCCATAGAGATAGGGTTGGAGCCGTGCCAGTCTGAGATCCGGCCTCCCATAACCCAGCAAGGGAAGAAAATGGTAGGTAAGCCCCATGAACGCCAGCGTGACGCCGACAATCGAGCCATGGTAGTGCGCCGGTATCGTGACATTGCTGCCACGAATCAGAAAACCGACGATGCCGCCGACGCCAAAAAGAATGATAGAGCTAATGAGCGCCGCGCGCACGGCACGCGCCTCCGGCTCGATGCGCCGCGTGCGCAGTAACCCATGGAGAACCGCGAGACCCAGGGGCAAGGCCGCCAGGCTGCCGCCATATTGCATCAGCCATGTGAAGAGTGCGATGTGCTCAACCGCGGTGACGGGGTAAGCGTAATAAATGATGGGCGTGGCAAACACCGTACCGAGGCCAAAGGCAAAAAAGATGAGCACCACACGCGGAGTGAGAGCGAGGCGCACGCCGGACGCCGACGCCAGCCATAACCACGCCACCAGCATGAGCAGCGTGTAGGTAAATTGCAGCACATGCCCGCCACCCCAGAAGAGCAATTCGTAATAGGCCCTGCCGAGAGTGGAATAGGGAATCGTGAAATACGACCAGGCAAAGGCCATGAGCGCGAGCATGGCCGATACTGCCGCCGTATTCAGTCCGAAGCGCAACGCCGCCGCCCCTTCCATCCACATGCCCACTGGCGGGATGGCGGCCATGGCGCGCAGCACCAGCAGGCCGATACCGGCGGCAAACAGCAACAGGCCGGTGAAAAACACCGGCTGCTGCAACACCGGAATATAGTTACTCATCAAGGGATGGGCCTCGGCCACAAAGGGGGCAACCGCCATGACCAGAGTGCCCAAGGCAGCCAGCATCAGGGAAAGCCTCCCGACCACGATCCCGCGTGGCGTGGAATTGATGCTCCACAACACGCCGGCAAAGGCCAGAAACCACACCAGCACCGACAGGTCCACGTGCACCACGATCGCCGTGTGAAAGAAATCGGTCCAGGGAAAAACCGTCTGCACATACGGCGTGCGCGACAGAACCAGCAATATCGAGAACACCCCCGATGCCAGCAGCGCGACCAGACCCAGTAGCAACCAGCCGCGCGCCAAAGCGCGACGGCCATCATCGGGGACAGGGAGTGAAAAATCAGATGGATTCATTTAAGGAAGATATGATTAATTACGATTATTTGACGCAAAGACGCGAAGGCGCAAAGAAAAAACTGAAGAAATAAATGAAAAAATCTTTGCGTCTTTGCGGCTCTGCGTCAGAAATTAATAAATCAGTGGTTCCCTGTTTATTTAAACAACAACCCGCCACGGCGCGGATCGAAGTCCACGACAAAAACCTGCGCCGGGGCCAGCGTGACATCCGCCTCACGGACATAATTGAAATCCGCCACCCGCACGCTATCCTTGAGCCGGGCACGCAGGTGATGCGGGCCGGCCGTCACCGGGAAACGGTGATACAGGGTGGAGGCGCCGTCACGCGACAGACCCGCCGGCGCCAGTTCCGTCCGGAACGCCGGCTTGCCGTCTATCTCCAACTCGAACACCACGGGCGAACGTTCGCGCGCGCATTGCAGCGCCACGCGCATGTTGGGGGGAAGGGCCGCCAGTTCCTCCGCCGTCCGCATATGACACTCCTCTTTCGGCTGCCCGGCATGGCTGAAACTCGCCTTGATCAACGCCTGATCTGGCGGAAAATGAACGTAGGCGGGCGAGGTCGAAAAAAAACCGATCACCCCCATGAACAGGGCATACAGAACCGCCTGCCCGGAATACCGCAAAATATTTTTCATAAATCCTCTTACGCCAGCCTCACCGTTGTCATCATCTCAGCCCGGATTCCGGTGCAGCCGGGCATCGTGAGTGCGAAAATGCCCGATGAACCATGCCTGCAATTTTTCGGAGAACTGCGGTTCGTTGAAAAAATGGTTGTCCTCATAATCATCCATCATATCGCGAATTTCCTCGAGCAGGCGCTCGTGGTCAGCCTTGTGCTCGGGATACTGGACGTAGTGTTTTTCCTGCATCAACCGTTCTTCCAGGGCGAAATGCGCCGAGATGCGCGCATAGATCTCGCCGAGAAAATCCGGCACGGCAGCCTCCGCTCCCGGTTGCCGCAACCGGTCATGGGTGGCATTGACCAACGCGATCAATTCGCGGTGTTCATGGTCCACCGACGCCACACCGACCGAGAACCTGTCATCCCACTCAATTAGAGACATGTTGTGCCTGATCCGGATTTGATGCTGGGCGATGAGCCGCCTCCCCTTTCTGGTAGGGGCCACGTTCCCGAAGTTTGCCACGAAACGAGGCGAGCTGGTGCAGCAACTCCGGCAAGCCGTCGGGGCCAACCCAGAACATCGCCACCCGCGCCCGCGGTACCCGGCTCCGCAAAGCCGGATCACGCTGCCCGCTAACGCGTTGACCGGTCCATTCCACCCCAAAACGCTGATAGCAATCCCCCTCGACACAGCCCACCACCGCCACGCCATCGGCGTGACGGCGGCTGATGACAAAATCAATAAACGATGGCGGCAAGGCGCCGACGCAAGGCAGCGTCAGCACAGCGACACCGGATTCCCTGAGCGCGGCCAGATCGGGTCCGGCGCCACAGACGTACACCATCACCCGGTCTGAACCCGTCAGCGGCGCGGTGGCGGCGAGTGTGTGCGCGCGCATCGCGCGCACCGTCAACGCCGGCATGTCGATGCCCGGCGTAATTTCGTTGACGCGCCGGAAGGGCGTGGCCGTGGGGCAGGCGCCCACGCAGATCCCGCAGCTGGTGCACAGGTCTGGGTCCACGGCCGCCTGGTTTTCGAATGGCAGCCCGTCGGTCCGCGGTTGCATGATGACAGCACTATAGGGGCAGTCGGCGAAACACCGGCCACAGCCATTGCAGTTCGGCAAGTCCACTATTGCGACGGGCGCCGATTGCTTGCGCGGTAACCACGGAAGCAACAGCAGCAACAAGCCGCCAGCGAAGGTCAGCCCCCAGACCGCGCCCGGCGACCAGATATCGATCGGCGGGTAAAGCACAAGATAGAACCAGTCGAGCTGCACGCTGCCAACCACCGAGTCGAGATCGGCCTGCGCCTGGCTGAGCGCCGGTCGCACGAATGACAACACGGTCATGGCCAATAAAGAGCCCACGACCAGTACCCGCGGCGGGTTCGTTTTTGCCTGACTGATGCGTTGAATGTGAATCCACATACCGAGCAACAGGAACAGCGGGAGGCCAATGTGCATGAACGACAGCAGCGAGAAAAACCGGTTATTCATGGCGGCGCTATTAAGGAAATTGCGCGCCATGGGCTCGCTGAAAAGCGGCAGCCAGTCGAGCCACTCGCTGGTCGCGATCGCAATGTACTGGGCCAGGCGGTCCCACACGAGCCAGTACCCGCCAATGCCGGAGGCATACAGGAACACCAGCAGCACTGCGCCGGTTATCCAGGCATACCAGCGAACACCACGATAACGGTCCAGCGCGAACTCGCGGACGAGATGCAGCAACACGACAACCACCATGGCGTCGGAGGCATAGCGGTGCAGGCTCCGCGCCACACCCCCCAGATACCACTGCTCATGCGTCAGGTACTCGACCGAGCGGTACGCTCCCTCGAGACTGGTCTCGAAAAAAATATAGAGATAGATCCCGCTGACAGCGACCACCCAGAAAAAGAAGAACGACAGCGCCCCGAGATGATAGAACGGATTGTTCCTCGGGCCGAAAACCGCATCGAAAACGCTTTCCAAACGCAAGAATGCCTGGCGACTTGCGTATTGAATCAGTTTAATCAATTTAAATCTCCACAGCCTCGTTTCTCGCACACTAACGCCGACGGCCGCGCCGCCATTCGCGCACCAGAAAGAAGACAACCGCCCCGATGGAGGTCAGGCCAATAATAATTCCCATGAAAATGGAGTAGTCAAAACGGTACTTGTCACTGGTGGGATCGTAGACGGTACAGAACAATTTGATCTTGTTACTCAGGCCCGAGAACAGCGATGGCGTAGTGGGTGCACCGAACACCAGTTCTTTCAACGGTTCCACCAAAAGCGGGGTATCAAAATTCATCCCGTAAACCTGGCGGTAGATTTTTCCCTGTGCATCAATCACGGTGGCCTGGATGAGGTGATCGAAACCGTGGGGAGCGCTGAAATAAACAAAGCCCAGCTGTGCCATCAAACTCTGCATCGTCCCGGTATCGGCGCTCAGAAACTCCCATTGGGGAATGTTGAGATTCTGATCCTGCGCGAACCGGCGCATGGCCGCCGGGATATCGTTGGGCACATCAAACCCGATGGAAAGAACCCGAAAACTGTCTGGACCCAGCGCGTCCCGCGCCGTACGCACCACCTTGGCCAGATGCTGCGTGGTGGTGGGGCAAATGTGGTAGCAACTGGTGTAGATCAGGCTGATCACCAGCGGCTTGCCGCGGAAATCGGACAAATGCACCTGGCGTCCATCGGCCGTAGTCAACGTGACATTGCCAACCTCCTTGCCGATCACGCCCTGGCTCAGGGTCAGCGCGGCTTTTTCATCGAACCTGGAAGCAGGGTTTGAATTTGTCGCCATGGCAGGTGAGGCAACATGGGGAGCGGCTTCATGCGGTGCCGCCATAGCGACCGGCACAGTCAGCCACGGGCCGATCAGGCCAAGAAACAGAAGGAATGGTTTTGCGCGCATGCGAACATCATACACAAGAAACAAACCGGGCAGGCTTGCGCCTGCCCGGTTTTCCGTCTTACGGACCAGCCCCGTGGCCCGCTTAGCCGAGTCCCCAAACCTGGGTCAAATACTTCCAGTTAACGAAGTTATAGAGTATGAAGGATGTCAGGAACACCAGCGCCAACACCAGCGTACCGGGCACGGTGATGCCGCCGATACCGATAGCCTGTCCACTCTCCGGCACCGGTCCGGCGATCAGTGGCGTGGACCCCTTCACGGCCGGATCCTTGCGCTTGCCGAACAATACCGACGCGACAATCTGCAGGACAAAGAGACCACCGCCAAGTGCCGCCAGGATAGCGCTCATGCCCGCCAGGCCCAGCAAGAGGTAGGCCGTTTCCGGGAACTGATAGTTGAACAAGGCATTAGTGAAAGAGATATCCCAATGCCGCCGCGGCACACCCAGGGTGCCGGCACCCATCAGAAACAGGGAGAGCCCAGCCGTTCCCAGACCGAAGAGGTAGGGCTGGAACTTGGCGAGTCCCGGCAACACCACCTCACGGCGGAACAGCACCGGCACCAGCCAGTAGGTCAGCGCCATGAACGCCAGTGTCGTACCGCCCACCACCGTGGCATGGAAATGTCCTGGGACATAGATGGTGTTATGGATGATCAGGTTGATCTGTTCCGTACCCATCACCACACCGGAGATACCGCCGAGGAAGCCGAAGATGATCAGCGACAGGAACATACCGGCAAAGGTCGGGTTGCCCCATGGCGCCTTGCGCAGCCACTCGAAAAAACCCTTGTTGAAACCGCGCTTGCGTTGCGCCGCCTCGATCGCACCCGGCACCGTCAGACCATGAACCATGCTCGCCAACACCGCCAGATACATGGCGTACGAGGTGTTGAAAATTTTCCACTCCGAGCTGATGCCTGGGTCAACCAGAATATGGTGCGCGGAGGCCAGCTGCAGGAACAGGATGTAAAGCAGGAATGCCATGCGCGAAACCTTCTCCGAAAGCGGTTTGGCGCCGAACACCACACCCGCGATGGCATACCACACGGCGATATGCGCGGCGACATTGATCTGTTGCGAGGAATGTCCCATGGCCCACCAGATGATGCGGTACATGAGCGGATCGATATGATTGACGTAGCCCACTTTCCAAAGGAAGGTGGGAATCAGGATGATGGCGCCCGAAGCGATGGTAAAGATCGCAATGATACAAGCCGTCAGCGCACCAAAAGTGACCAGCGGGATCGAGCCATCGCCATAGGTGCGTTCCGCGCGCGCGATCACCAGCGTGCCCAGAAACACGAAACAGCCGATCAACGCGCCCACGGCAAAGAGAATCAATCCCAGATAGAAGTGCGGTTCCGCCGCCATCGGCACATACGAGGTCATCATCACGCTCGATCGGCCCTGGAAGATGGCGACCTCTGTCATCACGGAGCCGATCACCATCAGCGCGAATCCCAGCCAGGCCCAGCGCGGCGTGGCGAGGCGCGATCTCAGGAGCGTGGAGGAGGCGAAATACAGAACCGCGATTTCAAAGAAAATGATCCAGAAAATAAGCACGCTGAGGCCATGCGCCGTCAGCAGCATATAGAACGAATCCGCCGGCAACAGATGCACGGCCGGCCAACGCGTCAGGCCCATCAGCAGGCCCAATACGCCGCCAAGCAGCAGGAACACAATGGCCACCACCGCGTTCAACTTCATCAGCGTCTCGGCCGGTTTGTGGAACAACAGGCCGGTGTCCGGACAGGTACGAAACTCTGCGCTATTCGCCATGGCCATTCTCCCTTACTTCACGTAAATTTTTCCGAGCATCTGATGATGCCCGATACCGCAGTATTCGTTACAGACGATGCTGAATTCGCCTGACTTGTTCGGCGTGATCTTCAGTACCATCTCATAACCCGGAATCACCTGCATGTTAATGTTCTCCGGTTGCAGCGAGAACCCGTGCTGCCAATCCATGGATGAAAGATGCAAGCGGTAGGTCTGGCCCTTTTCGAGTTCGAGGACCGGGTACCAGTCCCACAGCCGCGCCAACAGATAGACATCGCTGCCCGCGGGCGGGGCCACCACCGGGATGTCACGCGCCGTTACCTTGCGAACCGTATATTGATCCACCATCGCCTGAACCTTCTTGCCGTAAACCTCGGGTGTGGTGCGATAGGCCTCATTGGAGAGGTTCTGCTTACCGTAGATATGCCAGTACGGCATCATGATGAACATCACGATGGCCCAAACCAGCGAGATGGCGATCCAGAAAATCTCTACTCCCTCGATGGGTTCTTTCCACCAGAGGCGTTCTGAAGGAGGGGCAAGGCTGCTCATAGTGGCGTCTCCCGAAAATTATTTGGCGATAGGTATGGTGACGATTTCCATGATGCCCCACAGAATATAAAACACCGTGGGGACCACCACACCGAGGAACAACAGCAGGAAGGGATTGTCGAGCACCCGCTGCATGGCCGGGACGACTTCTTCTCGACCTTTTGAACCAGTGGTATTAGGTGCAGCCATGTTTCATACCTCCATAATCAGCAATAAAAGAAAAACCGGGTAAAATTTTTTCACTTGCTTCCTGGCTTCGGGCGTCATCGATCTGCTTCACTTTTAGGCGCCAGCCATGGTGCTTTTGTGGGACGATTTAAAACACTTTCGTTCAGTCAAAACTTGACCTAGATCAATTTCATCAAAAATGTTTAACTTCTTTCGCCATGAGTCAAAAAACCAACGCTGGTGAAAAGTCTAGCACCGACTTTGCCATTTGCCAGAATTCATCAGGTCCTGGATAGACACAGAAGAAGGAACCCACGCACATGAATAACGATACCCCGGGAAGCACCCCGGCCAACACATCAGGACTGTTTACCCTGCTTACCTCTGTCTCCATTTTGATGGTCTTCCTGGTCGTCGTCCTGAGCGCCTACCTGCGTCTGACCGGCAGTGGTCTGGGATGCGTGGAATGGCCCGCCTGCTATGCGCAAATAAAATTGCGTGGGGCGGAATCAGTTTCGCTGGCCATGGCCCATCTCGTGCCTGCCTGGGCCACACTGACGCACCGTCTGGTCGCCACCGTACTCGGGGCGCTGATCCTTGGCATCGCCGTCATGGCCGTGCGCCGCCGCCAACAACCCGGACAGAATATTCTCATCCCGCTGCTGGCGCTCGGGCTTACCTTGTTTCTGTCGGTGCTGGGATACAAAACACCCTCGCCGCTTATTCCATTGGTCACGCTCAGCAACCTGCTGGGCGGCATGGCCATGTTGGCGATGCTCTGGTGGCTGGGTCAACGGTCCGTACCCGCCGTCCCTGTGGCAGAGTCTGCCGAGGCACAGGGCCTGCGGCCGTGGGCATTGCTCGGGCTTGTGCTGCTGACGTTGCAGATCATGCTCGGTGGGTGGGTCAGCGCCAATTTCGCCGCCCTCTCATGCACAACGCTTCCCGGCTGTAACGGCGCCCCCTGGCTCGGAGCTGACAGGTGGGAAAGTTTCGACCTGTTCCGGCAACTGTCATTATCCCCGGAAAACATTGCTGTGGTCGGCGATGCCGGAAGCAGCATTCACATGGCGCACCGGCTCGGCGCGGTCTTCGCCTCTATATATATGGGCTGGCTGGGCTGGCGTGCTTACTCGCTGGGCGGCCGCTACCGCGGCGCCGGGGTCGCCATGCTGGTATTGCTGTTGGTGCAGGTCGGGCTTGGCCTATCGGCCGTGACGTTCAGCCTGCCGCTGGGGATCGTGACCGCACATAACGCCACGGCCGCGCTATTATTGCTGAGTCTCGTTAATCTGGTTCACCTGCTCACCTCGCGGACAAAGAAATGACGGCTGCCTCAAAAACAAACTCCGATAAACAAATTGCCGCCTGGCTGCTTACCTGCTGTGCCCTGATCTTTGTCATGGTAGTGCTGGGGGGCGTCACCCGCCTTACGCGCTCGGGGCTTTCCATCGTCGAATGGGATCCGATCATGGGCGCGATCCCGCCGCTGACCCAGACGCAGTGGGAACAAACCTTCGACAAATACAAACAGACGCCCGAGTACCAGAAGATCAACTACGGGATGTCACTGGAGAATTTCAAGGGTATCTTCTATGTGGAATGGGCGCACCGCCTGCTCGGCCGGCTCATCGGTTTCGTTTTTCTGCTGCCCTTCCTGTATTTCCTGATACGCAAACGTATCACCAAAGCACTGACCCCTAAGCTCTTCACAATGTTTGTGCTCGGCGGCTTGCAGGGCGCACTCGGCTGGTACATGGTCAAAAGCGGACTGGTGGATATGCCCCGCGTCAGCGCCTATCGGCTGACGGCGCATCTTGCCCTGGCCGTCGTCATCTATGCCTATATTCTCTGGGTGGCGCTCGGTCTGATGACACCGCGCGTTCACTTCAGCACGGCGCTACAACCTTTGCGACGTTTCAGCGCAGGGGTGACGGGATTGATCTTCGTGATGATTCTTTCCGGCGGGTTCGTCGCCGGCACCCATGCCGGCTTTGCCTTCAGCACCTTCCCACTGATGAATGGCCACTTCTTCCCGGAAGGAATGTACACAATGGAACCGCTGTGGGCCGACCCGTTTGAGAACATCGCCACCGTGCAGTTCAATCACCGCCTGCTGGCTTACGTGCTGCTGCTCGTGATTCCTGCTTTCTGGCTGACGGCCCGGAAACTTGCCTTGCCGCGGCAGACACAAACACCGATTCACCTGCTGCTCGCCTGGCTGGCGGTCCAGGTCACGCTCGGCATCACCACCTTAATATATGTGGTGCCGGTTCCCCTCGCCGCCGCCCACCAAGGGGGGGCGCTGGTGCTATTGACCCTCGCCCTTTATATCCACCACACCTTGCGCACCCGACCAGCCTGATCCGGTTTCACATTTGCTCAGCAGAACCGTCAGTTCTTCCGCTGGCAGCGGTTTGCTGAAGAAATAGCCCTGTATGGCATGGCAGCCGCTGGCACGCAGGTAATCGAGTTGCTCCTGGGTCTCCACGCCCTCGGCGATCACCTTCAGTTTCAAACTCTGCGCCATGACGATAATGGCCGTGGTGATGGCACTGTCATCCGGATCCTGCGGGATGTCGCGGATAAATGAACTGTCGATTTTCAGGGTGTCGATGGGAAAACGGCGCAGATAGCTGAGCGAAGAATAACCGGTGCCGAAGTCGTCCACGGCCAGCTGGATACCCATGCGGCTGAGGGCTTCGAGCGCATCCAGCGTAGCCTGCGCATTACGCATGATGACGCTCTCCGTAATTTCCAGTTCGAGCCGTTCGCGCTCAAACCCCAGCTCGCTGGTCGTACGCTCCACCATCTCGACGAGGCCGGATGCATTGAACTGGCGTGCCGACAGGTTCACGGCCAGGCTCAGCTGTTCCCACCCCGCCTTCTGCCAGTCACGCACCTGGGCACAGGCCTTGCGCAACACCCACTCCCCGACGGGGATGATCAGTCCATTCTCCTCCAGCAGCGCGATGAAATCATTCGGTAGCACCAATCCGAGATCAGGATGCTGCCAGCGCAGCAGTGCTTCCACCCCGAGTATTTTTCCCGTCTGCACGTCCACCTGCGGCTGGTAGTACAGCAGGAACTCCTCCCGATCCACGGCCCGGCGCAGGCTGCTTTCCAGCGACAAACGCTCGAAGGCCATGAGGCTCATGTCCGCCGAGTAAAACTGGCAGTTGTTCTTGCCCATGTCCTTGGCGCGATACATGGCGACATCAGCGTTGCGCAACAAGGTTACCGATTCCTCGCCATCGTTGGGGTAGAGACTGATACCAATACTCGCGCTCACGAATAAATCGTGCCCATCGACCACAAATACCGGCTTCAGGCTGTCCAGAATCTTCTCGGCAATATACGAAATATCCTTCTCGGACGTGCTGTCCTCCAGCAGGAAGCCGAACTCATCGCCGCTCAGCCGGGCCACGGTGTCGCCGTCCCGCACGGCATTGCCGAAACGGCGTGCAATCTCCTGCAACAGGTGATCGCCGATCTGATGCCCCAGGGTGGCGTTGATATTCTTGAAGCGATCCAGATCCAGAAACAATACGGCCACGAGCCGGCGATGCATGCGGGCGCGCGCCAGAGCCTGCTTCAGGCGGTCCAGAAACAAAGCGCGGTTGGGCAGCTCGGTCAGCACGTCGTGCTGGGCCATGAACTGCAAACGTTCTTGCGCCTGCATGCGCTCGCTGATGTCCTTGCCGGTAGCGACGAAATGGGTGATATTCCCCTGCTCGTCCCTGAGCGGGGTGATGGTTTTTTCCTCGTAATACAAGGATCCGTCCTTTCGGCGGTTGATGAAGACCTCGCTGAACACCTCACCGGAGAGAATGGTCTTCCACAGCTTTTTGTAGAAATCGGGCCCCTGTTTTCCTGACTTGATGAGACTCGGCTTGCGGCCAATAGTCTCGTCCCGGCTGTAGCCGGTAGTCGCTTCAAAGGCAGGATTGACGTACTCAATAATGCCGTTGCGGTCAGTGATCATGACCGCGTCGGCGATTTGCTCAAGGGCGTGAGACAGCTTCTGCATCTCCGTTTCCGATGTCTTGCGTTCGGTGACATCCTGCCCCGCCACCAAGAGGCATTCCTCGCCTTCAATGAAGATCGACTCCATGGAACCACGTGCATGGCGTATCGCGCCGGACTTCGTGCGGAACTGCCA
>CAYIQV010000010.1:0-15046 GCA_964365635.1 uncultured Acidiferrobacteraceae bacterium | reverse complement strand
CCGGAATGGCGTAGAACAGCGAGATGATTACCTGTGCCCCCCAATAGGTCATTTTGCCCCAGGGGAGCATATAACCCATGAAGGCCTCGGCCATGAGCGCGACAAAAATCACCATGCCGATAATCCAGATGAGTTCGCGCGGGTTCTTATGCGACCCGTACAGCAGGGCGCGGAACATGTGCAGATATACGACAATGAAGAAGAAGGACGAGCCCACGGAGTGCAGGTAGCGGAGGAGCCAGCCCCACTCCACGTCGCGCATGATGTACTCGACCGAGGCAAACGCCAGTTCCGTGTCCGGCTTGTAGTGCATGGTCAGGAAAATGCCGGTGAATATCTGCATCACCAGCATGAGCAGCGCGAGCGAACCGAAGTAATACCAGAAGTTGAAATTCTTCGGGGCGTAGTACTTGGCAAGATGCTCATCCCAGACCTTGGTCAGGGGGAAGCGGTCATCAATCCAGGCTAGCAACTTTTGCATCAGGCGGCTCCTTTCGGGTCGACACCGATCATGATGCGCGTGTCGGAGAGATAGGCATGTGGCGGCACCTCCAGGTTGGTGGGTGCGGGAACGTTCTTGTACACACGGCCGGCCAGATCGAACTTGGAACCGTGACAGGGGCAGAAGAATCCACCCGGCCATTCTTCTCCGAGACCGGAGGAAGACCCGGCCTCGAGGCGCTGCGCCGGGGAACAACCGAGGTGAGTACAGATACCGACAAGCACCAGCAGCTCGGACTTGCTGGAGCGCGTGGCGTTCTGGGCGTAAGCCGGCTGTTGATCGGCCACCGCAGACTTCGGGTCCGCCAGATGGCTTTCAACGCTGGAAAGCGATTTGAGCATCTCCGGGGTGCGCCGCAGTATCCACACCGGCTTGCCACGCCACTCCACGGTGAGCAGCTGACCCGGCTCGATCTTGCTGATATCCACTTCAACCGGGGCACCGGCAGCCTTGGCGCGTGCGCTAGGCATCATGCTGAGCACAAAAGGGGTAACCGCAAATGCCGTTCCCACAAGCCCTAGGCCGGTGGTGATGGCCAGTAAACGTCTTCGGCGCGGATTGACACCCTCTTCACTCATGTAGCCCCCTCAATTCTTTTGGCGCACAAAATAAAAAATCACGCACACTGGCGTAATTTTTCTAAAGATAATCAGTCAATTAAACGAATGCGACCCTGCTTCTGCCCTTCAAAACGGCGCATAGGATTATATAACCACCCTTCTGAGTCAAGCGCCTGCGTCAAAAGCAGGCACGGTATTTTTTTGATGGGCAACCATTGATACCTTATGGTACTCACCACCGCGCCAATTCCGTGACTCTCGGTTAAAATGGCCCGGACCATCACCACCAACCACACGTTTCGGTAACCATGAACTTGCGGCGCATTCTATCATATCTCTCACAGGCAATTGTTCTCGGACTGGCCCTGGCTTTTGTGGCGGCCTATCTCTGGCCGGAACTCATCAAACGCGAGGGGCCGGCCGTGGAAATTCGCCAAACCCCGGCGGAAACCAGCAAACGGGCCGGGTCCGGACCCTATTCCTACGCGGTCGCGGTCGATAAAGCCTCGCCCGCCGTGGTGAACATCAATACGGCCAAGGTCGTCACCGTCCGGCCCAACCCGTTTTTCAACGACCCCTTCTTCCGCCAGTTTTTCGGGGGCAACGACAACCTGATCCGGCCGCGCAAGCATGTGGAAACGAGTCTCGGTTCCGGCGTGATCATGAGCGAACAGGGCCATATCCTCACCAACCACCACGTCATTCAGGGCGCAGATGCGATCCAGGTGGTGTTACAGGATGGCCGCACGGCGCAGGCCAAGGTCGTGGGCAGCGACCCGGACACCGATGTCGCCGTGCTGAAAATCGATCTCAAGAAACTCCCGACGATCACCCTCGGGCATTCGGACATCCTGCGCGTTGGTGATGTGGTGCTCGCCATCGGCAACCCCTTCGGCGTGGGCCAGACAGTGACCATGGGCATCGTCAGCGCCACCGGCCGCAACCGACTTGGCATCAACACATTTGAGAACTTCATTCAGACCGACGCCGCCATCAACCCCGGCAACTCCGGCGGCGCCCTGATCGACGCCGAAGGCCGACTCGTCGGTATCAATACGGCGATCTTCTCGCGCAGCGGCGGTTATCAGGGCATCGGTTTCGCCATCCCCACGAGCCTCGCCGAAAGCATCATGAAGGAAATCCTTGAACATGGTCGGCCGTTGCGCGGCTGGCTCGGTGTCGAGGGCCAAGCAATCACGCCGCAGATTGCGCAAGCGCTGGATCTGGATAAGACGGAAGGTGTGATCGTGGCCGGCGTGGTGCGCGGCGGCCCGGCGCACCGCGCCGGCATGCAACCCGGCGACGTGATCCTGTCGATTGACGGCAAAAAAATCACCGAGGCGCGCGATGCGCTGCTCAGCATCACCAGCCGCAAGCCCGGCGACAAGGTGAAGCTGGAGATACTGCGGAACAACAAACGGGCGACGTTGGAGATTGTCGCCATCGAACGCCCGTCGCGGGCGGCACTGACGGAGTAGAGAAATATGAATGAGGGATTGGTACCGCGTTAGTTGTTAGGTGTCTCAACCGGCATCCGGTTCGGATTGCCAGTCGCGTTTAGCATGCCACAGCCGCAGAATTTCGAGAGTTTCCGCGCGTACCCGGTAGACGATCAGATAAGGCGTGCGCCGGACGATCCATTCGCGGGTATCGGCGACGTGGCCCGGGCGACCCATCTGCGGATGGTCCGCCAAACTTTGAGCAGCATCCCAAAGCAGTTGCGCCACTGCTTGTGCGGCCTGTGGATTGTCTTGGGCGATGTAGTTTTGCGCCTCGATCAGATCGTTAAGCGCCGGACGCGTCCACCGAAGCTTCAACCCTTCACGCCCCAGCGGGCGAAGGCGGCACGAACCTCTTCGTCGGTCGCGAAGGCGCCGCGATCGGCGGCGTGCTCACCGGCCTCCACGGCCCGGCGGAAGCGCGCCTCTTCAATCACGTCGTCCCATGTGGCGTTTTCGGGCAGCATTTCAGCCAGTTGGTGCAGTTCGTGTTTGACGCTCGCGGCCATGAAGGACTCCTTCTGTTCGGTTCGCTGACTCAAAAAGTATATGCCGTCGTCTGGTATTTGCCAATCATTACAAGACAATCCCCGGGTTACGGCGCTTCGCGCCTAACCCAAGCTACGCGAACTTGCAGAGGACTGGCTAATGGGTGGCCCCTCTGGCTCCGAGCGCTCGTTAAGCGGCGCGCTGGCGAACTTTGCGCTCGATGCGTTTGCCGAGAGTCCGGCGTATTCGGCGCAGGTCATATGCCTGCTGCAGGTTAAGCCAGAACTCGGGCGTGGTACCGAAGTAACGCGCAAGCCGAAGCGCCGTGTCCGCCGTGATGGCCCGGACGCCATTCAGGACTCCCGTGACACGATTCGCGGGCACCCCCAAGGCGGCGGCCAACGCCCGTGCGGACAGCGCCAGCTCCGCCATCTCTTCGCGCAGGTGCTCCCCGGGGGGAATGGGTCGCATGTTATTCATCGGTCAGTTCCGTCAATGGTAATCGACAATTTCCACGTTATACGGTCCATCGTCACGCCACTCGAAACAGATACGCCACTGCAAATTGATACGAATGCTGTGCTGTCCTTTCCGGTCGCCCTTTAACACTTCCAGCCGGTTGCTTTGCAGTCCGGCGAGGTCCGCGAGACAGGTCGCGGCGTCGAGACGTTCCAACCGGCGTTCGGCTTGGGTGACGAACCCCGCGAAGCGGCGGACCCGGCGACCTTCATAAAGGGCTTGCGTATCGCGGCACCGGAAAGTCCGTATCACCTAATGAGGGTATCAGACGATAGCCGTTACGTCAAACGTAACAACGGTATAAGCGAAAATTCTCTGCCCCCGGTTTTCACCGAGATTGTCGCCATTGAACGCCCGTCACGGGCGGCGCTGACGGAGTAGCCCTATCGTCAGGTCTGGGTTAGTTCAGGGAGGAATCAGGGATATCCCTACTGCCCGATCGTGAACTGATCCGTGAACCGGCCGGCCTCCGCGGGCAGGAATGCTCCGCTGAGCTGGTTCCCTTGAATGGTGATCGTGAGGAAACCGAAGCCCGCGCCCATCCATTTCGCGAAGTACGCAGCCTCCGCATCGGCCTCGTTCACGGGGTAGATGTCATCGCCACCCAGCCCCGCGATCACGAAGACCGTGCCAGCGCCTTTCGGGTAGGCAGCATCCGCGCCGTCGTCCGCCACGCAGGCCGGGTTGTAGACAGCCGGGGCGCCACCCGTCGCGCTATGATCACCCTGCAGGGCCGTGCAGCCGGCGCTGTGTGCAAGCTGCTTGCTGCGCTGATAGGTATGGTCGTGCCCATGCAGAACGAGATCCACCTTCTTCGCCATGAGAAGATTCAGAAGGTCGTCCGCCCCGCTCCCGCCGGGGTCAAGTTCGTGACAACCCTTGCTGCCTACCGTGAGACAGTTCATGTGCATGCCCACGATCACCCAAGGGACACCGGCCGCACGGGCAGCGTCTATCGTCTGCGCCAGCCACTGGTACTCCGCACTGCCCGCGCGGTAACGGTAGGTCTTGCCGAATACCGACAGGCCGGGCGAGATCATGATGATGCGCATCTGCCCGGCATGGTCAAACCAGTACTGCGCGCCATAGGCTTCGGTCACGCCGACGGGATCGGGGAAGCAATCGGGCGCAGCGATGAAGTTGCCGATATAACCGTTTGCACGGCTGTCGTCTTCATGGTTACCGGTAAGCAGTACAAGAGGAACGCTATTGCCCAAACCCGTGCGCATATAGGTGCACCAGGTGGACTCCTGTCCGTTCAGCCCATAGCTGAGATCGCCGAGACCCAGATGAAAGGCGATGCTGTCCGTCTGAAAGAGGGTCTTCATCCTCGCCAGCACCTTGTCGGTGTTGGCGGTGCGGCCATAGTCCCCGGTGGCGACGAAGCGCACCGGATCAGGAATATTCTTGACGGTAACCGTGATGGCTCCAGACTCGGCGATATTGCCTACCACATCACGCGCACGCGCCTTAAGAAGATGTGCGCCTTCGGCTGCCGTGGTGGTGTCCCAAGCCTGGGTATAGGGCGCGGCGGTGTCTTCACTCCCGAGCGCCACGCCATCCAGCAGGAAGCTCACCCCCGCAACGCCCACGTTGTCGGTGGCGCTGGCGCTGATCGCGATGGCGCCCTTCACCACCGCGGCGGATGCAGGCGCGGTCAGCGAGACCGCGGGCGCGACGGTGTCGGGCAGTGCGGGCGTGGTCGCTGCAACCTCGATGGATCGCGGGGAAATATTGCCCACTGCATCGAAAGCGGCGACCGCATAGCCGTAAGTGGTGTTGGGCGCAAGGGCAACGTCCATGTATTGCGTGGCGGCAGGCGCGCTGATCTCGAGTCCATCGCGGTAGACACGATAGCCGACGACACCGACAGAGTCCGTGGCGGGCAGCCAACTGACGTTGATCGATGTCGGTGAAACAGCCAAGACCGCGAGGCCCGTGGGCGCCGAGGGCGGCGTAACATCGGGCGCGGGCGTGCTCGCCGGTGCGCTCGCGGACGAACCCGCGCCTCCGCCTCCGCCATCGCAGGCTGTAAGACCCAAGGCAAGCATCAGCACGCACAGCGTGCACAGCGTGCACAAAACCGGTGGCAGCAAGCTACTTTTTTTGTTCAACATCATTTCGTTGAAGTACGTCGTCTGAGGTTACGCGGCTACAAGCTGTCCCACCGATAAACCGTCGGTCCCGTTTCATAGGCGCCGTTCCCATCCGTATCCGTCTCCACCTGGAAGGTCTGGGAGTCGCCGTTAGCCGTCAGGCGCGCCTGACTACCGCTGCTGCCGGTGACCACTAGCACGCCGACATATGGATAATATGAGGCCAAGGTGAACCGGAAATCCGAGAGGCTTACGACATCCACGTAACCGTGGTCCGGGTGATAAAACCGGCCCGAGACGAAGCGCACACTGTCCATGCCGAGGAACGGTAAGTCATACGTCAGTACGCAGAGAAAATTCTCGATGCGATACACCTTGCCCGTGCCGTCACGGATGTTCAACGTCATGGAAAGGTTATCGGAAGAGGACGTGATGGCGGTGAAGGCCAGTGACCCGGCTATGGTGAAGTTGTCCGCCCCGGACACCACCGTCAGGGACGAGGTCGACAGGCTCAGGGCGGTGAACGCGTCGGTGACGGGATCGATGTTTCCCGAGAAACCCGCGGTGCCCGTCAGGGTGACGCCGTCGTCACAATAGCCGTTGAAGCTGATGGTCCCGCTGAAATCGCCGGCGACATCGTCCCAGGAGATGCTGTACGAGGCGCTGCCGGAGCTTCCCGCACAGGTGCCGGGCATGGTATCGGAAACCGTGACCATGGCCCCAATGACCACGCCACTGTTTGCGGAGTAGTCCAGGCGGCCGAGCGCTTTTTTAATCGCCGTGGAAGCCGTCACGGATCGCACCTTCGCCGGAGGGCTGGTTTCATTACTCATCGCCCCGACGAGCGAAGCAGAACCGCCGGCGCCGGCGTCGAGGATCGCGCCGGCGCTGAGATCGTCGGCATTGGAAGCGGTGATGGCCGCCTGGGAAGTGATGCCGGTATAGCTGAGTGTATTCGATCCGCTGCCACTACTGCTGCCACCTCCTCCGCCACCACCGCCGCCGCAGGCGGTGAGCAACAGGGCTAAGAACATGCCGCCGAGCAGGCGGCGTGGTTGGCGGATGCCGGATTTATGGTGTTGCATGATCTCCTCCTTCTTTGTCGTGGGTATGTAAATTTTGGTTGAAAGGTAATCCATTCGTTTCTTTTTGAAGCTCTGTGTCATGAAATTCATTCGGCGCCATTCGCGGCGCTCCGTTGGCGCCCTGCGAATCTACCTTGCCGCGTTGCTCCCTTGTTGTTGGGCTTCACTTTATTCAACCCAACCTACCGTGCTTCTTTGATTCTCGAGGTTTTCATTTCTTCAAATCGAAGGTGATTCGGCTGGCGATGGGCTCTATCCCATCGCCTACTCCTTCTGCCGCTTGTTTTGGCGAGCGAATGATATTATCGAAGTTGCTGAATGAGACTCGCTTGACGTAAGGAAGCTCAACCCATTGGCCGGATACCTTCCATTTTTCTCCATATGCCAGAATCTCAAGGTAAACCACTTGCTGAGTTTTGGTGGAAACCATCCGTGCAGACGTTCGAAGCAGCGGCTCATAGTCGGAAGCGATGCCCTGAGACAGATACCCGGCCATCACGATCAGCACGTCCAGGATGGCGTCGGCGTCGGTGTGAATCTTTGTGTAGTCTGTCACCAGGGCGTTGCGCTGCTCCCGCGCGGGGGAGATCCGAACGACGTCGTAATTCTGCGCGCGCAGTTTCTGTTCGATCGCGTCCGTTAATGCCTTGCCGTACTTGGGTTCCTGCGCGCGCAGCAAATCGGAGAGTTGCTTGCGTTTTGATTCCATGTCGGTACCCGCGATGGCGCCTCCGATGGCACCGAAGATCATCCCCGGATGACCGAAGTTCAGCAGCACGAACCCATCGGGTTCATCGATTTCAAGCAGGGCGATGCGTTTGATGGCGGCATTGGCGGTGGGATCAAACACCTGTTTAGGGACTGAAGCACAGCCGAACAACACCACGCTTAGGAAACCGATAGCGGCGGGAAAAAGCCAAGCTTTGTTTTGCGGCATATATTTATTCCTCCTGCGGTGATTTTACGACACAGATTGGATCAAGGGCGTCGAGCCTTTTGGGATTCACCCATCCTACGCGGGCTACTTGCCGATAGGCATCACCCAATATCTGCCTCTTCTAAAATGAATGTCTGGCACGTTGAGTTGTTGATCGCCGATGGTCAAGCCTGTGATACGCATAATGAATTCCTTTTCAGGCGGCGGTGAATCAATATCAAAATACAATTCGGTGCAAAATCCTCGAAACAACGAGTACGGCGGGCCAGGGCCAAAATCCGTGGCAGGGTACATCCCACATTTCCACCAGTCTAGGCGTGAATAGTCACCCGCCCATATCAGTTGCACACGCGATGGCAGTATTTTGGGCATTTCATTAAAAATGAGTGAGATGCGTGCAGGATCGAATTTGATGTCAGGACGTTGTGGCTCAAACCATAAGGAAATACCGAATGGTCTCACCTTTGTATAGTCAGTCATCAGCGAGACGGTATTAGATGTTTTTACGTAGAACCAAAAATCTGGTCCAATTACTTTTGATGCAGCTGCAGCGGGCTCAGTGCGCCAAGTTGACTGCGACGCAACGTATGCTTCACTTCGCCATTTTGGGAAACACCCTATTAGTAACAATGAGCCAATCGCTAGCAGACCAATAATCGCTCTTCGTGGCTGTAGATTTATGACCATGAATAACATAGTTAGAAGTGGTCCGGATGCATTCCGAAACCGTTTCATCTTTCAGTACATGGGTCCAGAGACGGGTCCACCGTACTGCGGCCCTTTGAGCGTGAAACTGGCTGCGGGCAACATTGTGGAAAAACTATAAACATCCGCCAGAGAATCCAAAATCACGTTGCCGGTTGGCGCAAAGTAACCACCGCTATACATGAATGAGTTGCCTGTGTCATGAACCTTGGACACGTCGACAACCAGGTTTCTGCATGCAGTGCATGGATCCCACCAGCTTGGGGCACCTTCTTGACTCATTGCAATTTTGCTAAAGATTGACGCGTTTCCTGGTCCACCAGGCAGAATTGCCCGCCCACCGACGGTATCAAGCTTGCCACTCCCTGGCACCGTCGTGGTCTTACCGGAGGCGAGAGAGTCAGTGTATTCCTGCGCACCATAGTAGAGAGAGTTGTATCTGAAGCCCGCGCTGAAGCTCCGGCCCTGCAGGTCGTTGCTCAGGCCACCCGCAACCCCCTTGGTGCCGACACGCCCGTAGGCATTCCAATCTTCACTCATCAGATTGGCCCCGGCAAAGATTCCTCCGGCGATGGCCCCGCCCTTCGCCCCTGACCGGGCGCAGTCGCTGCCGCACATAGTGCCACCGGAGACCGCCCCGGCGGCGGCTCCGCCCACGATCCCTCCGCCGACGTAGATGGCGGTCTGCGCGCCATAGGCGTAAGCGAGGCTTTCGGACGCGAAGGCGGAGGTGGCGAAGGCGCTGCCGCTGGCAGAGGACAGGAACCAAGAGGAAGCGGCCCCGGCGGTGTAATAGGCCGCGGCGGCGGCCACGACCATGCGCACGGCTTCGCTGTTTTTAGCCTTTTCCACGGCGCGCTCGTGCCAGTCGATAACACGCTTGTGCGCATTGACAACCCTGCGCACCGCGCGGCTTAACCGGGAATGGCCGGTGGGGTCGGTAAAGGACAGCGGGTTGTTATTCACATAGCTGTAGCGGTTGAATGCCTGAGAGTTCGTGCCTCCAGGGATGATCGTATCCGGGGTGATAAATCTTCCGATGACGTAGTCGTACTCGCGGGCATTCATGTTGATGAGACCGATCTCATCGTCGTGCTCGTGGCCGGTGTAGCCGCGTTTGGCGAACCAGAGGTTCGAAGCCGCGGTGGTGTCGGTGCCGTTTACGTTGCGGTTCTTGCCGAAGGCGTCGAACGCGCGGCGCTGGCTGATGGCGCGCGATTCATCGGTGACGACCTCGACCGAGCCTAGGTGATCGGTGTGGAAGTAGCGGACGTAGCTGGATCCGTCGGCCGCCTTCCGGTACATGGCGACGAGGTTGGCGCCGGCGTAGATATAGTTCTTGTCCTTGGCGGCGCCGTTCTCGGTCTCGCTCTCGTGGAGTTTGCCGATATATACAACGCTGCGGGTCGGAGTCGTCTGGGTGAGGCGTTGCCCGGTGGGCCCGTAGCCGTAGGTAGCGGTGACCGTGCCCTTGACGATGGTCTTGGGCTTGTTGAACGAGGTGTAGCTAATGGTCCGTCCATTGCCCGTCAGCATGTTGCCATTGGCATCGTAGGCATAAGTCGTGTTTACATACCCGGCCACCTGAGAGACCGCGTGAGGGCGGGAGCCAATATAACTGTATACGCCGACGTCGGATTTGAACGCGATGTTGCCGTTGGGGGCATAGGCGTAGGTTTTGTTGGCCGGTCCGGTGACCGTGGTCAGGCGATTTAGGGTATCGTAGCCGAAGCTCTCGCTGCGCAGGGCGGCGCCGTCCCACCAGCCGCGGGCAGTGAGGTTGTCGAGGGCGTCGAAGGTAAAGCTGGAATTCTGCACCGAGGTGGAGCTGGTGCCGGTGCCGGTTTTAATGGTTTGCAGGTCACCGGTTTCGTGGTGGTAGGCGCGCGTGCTGATGAGGTTGTTGCCGAGGGTTTCTTTGGTGAGACGGCCGTGGGCGTCGAAGGTGTCGGCCTTCCAGTAGCGCAGGCCGGTGGCGGTGTCCCGGCGGGCCTCGGTCAGGTGGCCGTAGAGATCGTAGACGTGATAGAGCTTGAAGCCGGTCATCGGATACGTGAGCGTGAGCGGCCGGCTGTAGGCGTCGTAGGTGTAGCTGGTGGTGTAAGTGATGCCGCCGATGCTGGTGGTGGCGGAGCTGACCCGGCTTAAAGAATCATAGGCATAGGTCTCGGTGGCGTTGGGGTTGCTGACCGTTTTCAGTTTGCCGATTTCGGGAACGGCGGTGCCGTAGGTCCAGGTGCTGGTGCCTTCGCCGTTGGGGAGGACGCGGCTTGTCATGCGGCCGAGGGGGTCGTATGCCATGCTGATTTTCTGGCCCTTGTTGTCGGTCTGGGTCTTCATCTGGCCGAGAACATCGTAGGTATAGTTCCACGTCCCCATGTCGGGGTCGACCATCCTGGTCTTGAAGCCGCGGAGGTTGTAGGTCATGGCGATGTCGGTGCCGGCGTCGTAGCTCTTGCTTGCCAGCGTCAGGTTGCCGAAAGAGTCGTAGGTATAAGTGGTAATGAGATTATCGGAGCTCGGATTGTCGATAGCTTGCACCACCTGGCCTTGGGAATTCTTGACCGTGGTTTTCTGCTGGCCGCCAGGGCTTGCGGCCGTGGGCGGGCTGGTAACGGTGGTGGCGAGGCCATTGTAGGTGGTCGTGGTGACACGGCCGCCCGATGTATTGGCGCAGTCCGTGGTGGTTGGGCCGGGCTCGGTGATGGTGCGCACCCGGCCGAGGGCGTCATGGCTGTAGGTCGTGCAATGAACCGTCTCGCCGTCAAAATACGGATGCGAGACGGAAGTCACGCGTCCGAGATTGTCGTACTGGGTCTGTTTGTAGATCCAGTTGCCGCCAAAACCTTGCGTATTGGTCTGGACTACCCGGCCGAAGATGTCGTGGTAAGTGTAGCTCCATCCCGCTCCGCTCGTTTCGGTCTGTACCCGGGTGATGGCGGGGCCGGTGGGCGCCGGACATTTGGTGTCCGAGGCCGGAACCGAACCGTCCCAGCACAGGTAATAGATAAGCGTCGTGGAGCTGCCGGGGCGGGACTCTTGTGTCTTGCGACCGAAGCCATCGTAGGTCCAGGTAGTGGGGATATTGTTGGAGTCGGTCAGGCTCGCCACGGAACCGTGAACGTCATAACTGTTGTATGTTTCTTTATGTCCCGCGGCATTGGTTCTGGTATAGACGTACTGGCCATTGCCGTAATACTGCAAGATGTATTCATCGCGCGGGGTGATATCGGCGCCGGTGACTGTTTTCTTAATGCGGTTTCCGAAGATGGGGTCATAGACATAGGTCGACGTCAGCCACATGGTAGAGCCGGGCTCGATGGTTTCGCTCGCCAGTCGGTTGGCGCTGTCGTAGGTGAAGCTGGAGGTGCGGATCAGCGCGGTCTGGCCCGGGGCTTGCGCCGTCACCCTGGACTGAGTGAGCTGGCCTATGTAGCTGGCATTGTTATACGTGTTGGCCGTGGTTTTGGTAAAGCCGTCGCTGGTACTCACCGTAATCGTTTGCGGGTTGTAGTAGGAATCGAAGCTAGAGTAAGTGGTGGTGGTTTGGGTAAGGTAAGTAAAGAAAATATCGGGATCGAGACTGCCCTCGGCGGTGTCGCTCAGAAGCGCCAACGTGCGCCCGGACCCCAGATTCACAGGTGTCCAGGTGTTATACAGTTCATGAACAGGAGCTCCTTGTAGCGTGTATCGCCAGCTCTGCCATACCGCGCCCTCGGTACCGTCGAGCGTCTGGAGATACCACGTTGTTGTTTGACCCGCAACATCGGTGGTAGTGATATTCTGGAAGCCAAGACTGGTGTGAGCGGCATGATGCTTTCTCAAGGCGAGATAGCGATAACTGGTTCTGTTCATTCCACCGCTGACACCACTGCTCTGGTAGGTATCGGAAACCACATAGGTGGCGTCCTGGTCATCCTGATAGGGGTACGAAGCACTGCTGTTTTTAACATAAACCGTGGCAGCGGTAAGTGGCTTATAGGTGACCGCAGTCTGGACATTCAAGCCGTTGACGATAGAGGTAACCAGATCAGGAGGCGCACCCTTGGTCGTGCTAACCCACACACCGTTGCTCCGGAAAGTATCGAAGTACAACGCATCCGGCAGTCCGTCGCCATTCACATCGGCATAACGCATCTGGCTTCCCACCGAGCTCCCCGGTCCGAGTTGTCCCCACATGGCCCCCTGCAGGAAACCGCTGCCGGTGGAAAGATATACCCAGATGCTGTTGTCGTTCACGTTGAAATAAATGGCGTCGGCCATGCCATCGCCGTTGGCGTCTGAATATTGCACTTGGTCGAGAATGGAAACCCATTCCACATAGATCCATCCTTGCGCGCCTTCCCGGGCAGGCCAATAAGACGAAGTATCTCCGCCACCGCCACCGCCGCCGTATATTCCGCCCGGACTACCGCTATCGCCTCCTTGACCTTGCCCCGCGCCTGAATCTCCGCCGGCGCCTGAATTGCTGGTGGATCCTGGTTGACCGCCGGGCGATCCACCCGCGCCGCCGCAACACTGATACTGACCGCCCACTCCTCCTTGGGCTGCCAGGGATCCAAAAAACGTATCAGTTCCATTGCTACCACTACCTGAATAACCACCAGCGGGGCCGCCTGCTCCCACTGTCCCTGTAATGACTTGCCCTGGAGTGACGGCCATAACATATTGCGAATACCCGCCACCGCCACCGCCACCCGATCCCCAATCGCCCCAGTTATTACCCCCTCCACCACCGCCACCGCCGCCCGCCATGCTGATGCGTAACGAATAAACACCGGCAGGCACGGTAAACGACACAGGGCCGACCGTCGTGAACACTTGCGACCCAGAAACACCGTAGGATGCCCCCGGCTGTGCTATCGCCGGCTGTGCCCACGCCACCGGGGCGGTGAAGGCCGCGCTGGTGGAAAGTGACACCCACAACTGACCATCGTTGCCGTGAAAGACAAGATCCGCTCGGCCATCGCCGTTGAGATCGACGTAGCGCGCCTGCCCGGCGGTGAAGCCGCCACCGTGTTGCGCCCACAGCACCGGCGTCGTGAAACCTGTCCCAGTGGAAAGCGATACCGAAAAACTGTTGCCACTGGCCTGGAATATCAAATCCGCTCTGCCGTCGCCGTTGACGTCGGCATACTGTGCCTGGCCGGCAGTGAAGGAACCGCCGTGTTGAACCCAAACGACCGGCGTGCCGAAGCCCATGCCACTCGACAAAGCCACCCGGAATGCATTGTCCGGCCCTTGGTAGATCAGGTCGGCCCTGCCATCTCCATCCACATCGGCGTACTGCACTTGCGCGGGATCGAGAGTAGAACTGTAGGCGCTGAACGTAGCCCATCCGGAAGGCGCGTTAAAGCCACCGCCGGTTGAAAGCGAAACCAGAGCCCGGTTTCCGGATGTATCGGCGTAAAGCGCGTCGGGTCTGCCGTCGCCGTTGACATCGGCATATTGTATCTGTGCCGGTGTGGAGGAAGAGTAGGAAACCCAGGGCGATGCAGCAGCAAACGCGGTGCCCGTGGAAGACCCGACCCAAACCTGATTGCTGCGAGAGGTGTCGAAATAAAGGGCATCCATCTTGCCATCGCCGTTGACATCGGCGTATTGCATCTGCGCCGGCTCGGAGGCGCCCTGTTGAACCCACTGGAGGGCGGTATTAAAACCAACGCTCCCCTGTTGCCAACCAAATGTTGTAGCCGGCAGACAAATACCATCAACCCCGCATTCCTTAACGCTGGTCAGGCGCGACCGTCTCACGGCTCCATCGTTGTCGTATGCCAACACATAATTACGGACCAATGTCGAACCTTGTGTGCAAGCGGAACCCGTACAGGTGCGGATCCCAGCGAGGAGTTTGGTGGTGCTGATGAGCGACCCGCCCTCATACCCCTGTATCACATCGGATCGTGAAGATGTGGGGTAGTCAAAATAAACAAAATTGTAAGGGGCAACACCGCCGTTGCCGGTGTAGGCAATCGATGCGGGATAATACTCGCCAGTAGTAAAGCCATTATTCTGGTAGGTAAATGTTAAGTAATTGCCGCTAGTATCTTGAATCCTGCTGAGCGCCCAGAGCCGGACTATAGAGGGCCTGCCCTGCGCCATAATCTGTGAGTCCGCGGTGTCGCCATAGGTCATGACCGTGCCGTCTTTGGTGGTGACCGTAAAATAGCTGCCAACAACACTCACCTTCTGCCAGGATTCGTGCTGGGTGCGATAGAAGCCATTTGCCGCATCCCAAATTAGCCGCTCGCCATCGAGACAAAAACGGTCGTTGGCGTCATAGTTGACGCCGCCTTTAAATCCATCGATCGTAATGGTGGCTCCACAACGATGAATGACCGACAACCCACCGATGGACCAGCCCATGCCCACCAGGCCGTTGCCGCCTTGGCTGTTGTAGTTGAGTGAAATGCTGGGTGCCATGCCGTTCGTGCCCGGCGGCACGACGATAGGAATGGAGTAGGTAGCCGCGCCGCTGGGACTCACCGCAAACGATCCGGCCGTGGCGCCGACGGGCGACGTGGCCGCATGGCCTGTCATGGGAGAAAACAGTATTCCTGCACTGAGGGTGGTAGAGAAGACAAGCAAGGCAAGCCAACCTAGTGTAGTGTTGCATTCTTGATGGAACTTAATATTGTCGCGCCACTCCAACCG
>CAYIQV010000009.1:0-15262 GCA_964365635.1 uncultured Acidiferrobacteraceae bacterium | reverse complement strand
TTCTCCCTCAAGGGGAGAAGGGAGCGAGCCGTTGCGCGCTACGCACGCCTCCTTTCACTTTGGAGAGGGGGAGCTGGAGTGTGGCACATAAGACCGAGACGGCTTGCCTTACTTCTTGCCTGCGTCCTTCTTGGGCGCTTCGCCCTTCTTGGGTGCTTCGCCTTTCTTGGCTTCGCCTGCCTTGGGAGCGGCTTCGCCTTTCTTGGCTTCGCCGGCTTTGGCTTCGCCTGCCTTGGCGGCTTCGCCTTCGGCTGGTGCTGCCGCGGCGCCTTCGACCGGGGCGGCAACCACAACCGGGGCTTCTTCCACCACGCGGATGACGGTAATCGCCGCGACCGCGAGGTCATCGCCGCCATGGGCGAAGCTCGTGATGCTCACGCCTTCCGGCAGTTTGATGTTGGAAAGATGCACGGATTCGTGGAGACGCAGGGCCGACATGTCCACGGTCAGGAACTCGGGGAGGTCCTTCGGCAAGCAGGTGACGTCGATTTCGGTCATCGCGTGCGTGACGATACCGCCCTCTTCCTTCACGCCCGGGGCCACGTCCTGGCCGATGAAGTGCAGCGGCACCTTCATGTGCAGCTTCTCGGTGGCGCTGATGCGCTGCAGATCGACGTGCATCACGATCGGCTTATAAGGATGCATGTTCCAGTCACGCAGAATCGCCTGGTCGGTCTTGCCGTCTACCGTCACCGACAGAATGGAAGTATGAAACTTCTCATTTTCCAGATGACGCTTCATCAGGTTGTGGTCCAGCGAGACCGTCATGGGTTCTTTGCCCGCACCGTAAAGGATGGCGGGGATTTTGCCGGCGCGGCGAAGGCGGCGGCTCGCACCCGTACCTTTCGCGTTGCGCGGTTCAGCAGTCAGATCAAATTTCGCGCTCATTGTGTGTCTCCAAGGTTTGTTGAACATCTCCCACCTCACCCGCGACCAGGATTCGGCAGGACAAAAAGGCACCGGGCTTGCGCCCAACACCGAAACTTTTACTCCATGAACAGCTCGCTCACCGAATCGTCCAGCGCGATACGGCGCATGGACTCGGCCAGCAATTCGGCCACGCTCAACTGGCGGATGCGCTTGCATGCCTTGGCCTCGGCCCGCAGCGGGATGGTGTCCGTCACCACCAGCTCATCAAGCTGCGAGTTGCTGATACGTTCCACGGCCTTGCCGGACAATACCGGATGCGTGCAGTAAGCCAGCACCCGGCGCGCGCCATGTTCCTTCAGCGCCGCAGCCGCTTCGCACAGCGTCCCGGCGGTATCCACGAGGTCGTCCATCAGCACGCAAGTGCGGCCTTCGACTTCGCCGATGATATGCATGACCTTGGCCTCGTTCGGCTTCGGCCGGCGTTTGTCGATAATGGCCAGGTCCGCTTCCAGGTGTTTCGCCATCGCGCGGGCCCGCACCACGCCGCCCACGTCCGGCGACACCACGAGCAGATCCTTGATCTCCTGCCGCCAGATGTCGCCCAGCAACACCAGCGAGGAATAAATGTTGTCCGTCGGGATGTTGAAAAACCCCTGGATCTGGTCGGCATGCAGATCCATCGTCAGCACCCGATGCGCGCCCGAGATGGTAATCATGTCCGCCACGAGCTTGGCCGTGATCGCCACGCGCGCGGTGCGTGGGCGACGGTCCTGGCGCGCGTAACCATAATAAGGCATCACCGCCGTGATACGCCGCGCCGAGGAGCGCTTGATGGCGTCGATCATGATCAGCAATTCCATCAGGTTGTCGTTGCTGGGGGCACAGGTGGGCTGGATGATGAACACATCCTTGCCGCGCACGTGCTCCATGACCTCCACCTGAATCTCGCCATCCGAGAAACGGCCAACCACTACCTTGCCGAGCGGAAGCCCGAGATGCCTGGCTATGACTTCCGCGAGCGCCGTATTGGCGTTCCCGGTAAACACCATCATGTTATCCAAGGACACGTGTTTTCCTCTCAGGGCACATAACCAAGTGAATCTTTGTAGGGTGTGCTGAGCTTCAGCGTTGCGCACCCTACGAAAAATCTGCCTCACTACAATATCTGGTTGGGGCGCCAGGATTCGAACCTGGGAATGACGGAATCAAAATCCGTTGCCTTACCGCTTGGCGACGCCCCAGAAATTTTGCGCCCCTATGCTCTATCCATTGCGACGCCGAGATTACTTTCCGCAATGTAAGCTTGAACCTTCCGCTCCGCTTCTACCCAAATTCGCCCTTGGCGAATTTGACGAACCTGGGCCGCTCCCGGCGTCCCGCCTCTCGCGGCATTCGTACATCCCTGTACTTCAGAATGACGGCCGCTCTTGCGCATCCTGCGCCCGCGGCATTCGTACTTCCATGTACGTCAGAATCAAAATCCGTTGCCTTACCGCTTGGCGACGCCCCAGAAATTTTGCGCCCCTAAACTCCATTCATCGTACGGCGAGTTGTTCTGCGCGCTACCCGGCGATGCGAGTATATATAGGATGCCGGTTCAAACCCCGCGCGATAAAGCCGGTATACGGCTTGGATATCTGCTTCAGGAGTTCCCGGCCCCGCTTCTCGTCCTGCACCTTGAGGAACACGCACCCACCGGAACCGGACATGCGCGTTTCGCCAAATCCGGTAAACAGCCTGAGGGCACGATCCACTTCCGGATAGCGGTTTCGCACCACCGGTTCCAGGTCGTTGCGGGTACCCTGCCCCTCGAGAAAGGCGCGTATTGTGATAGGTGGGCTATAACGTGTCAATTGAGGGTCGGCGAACACCTGGGCGGTGGATACGTGCACCGGCGGCACCACCACCAAATACCACGCCTCCTCGGGCTCCATGGGGGTCAGAACCTCGCCCACTCCCTCGGCCCAGGCGGCGTGGCCATGCACAAATACCGGCACATCGGCCCCGAGCTTGAGTCCGAGCGCCGCCAGTTCCGGAATAGGCAGATTCACCTGCCACAGCTGGTTCAGCGCCAGCAGGGTCGTGGCCGCATCGGAACTGCCGCCGCCGAGACCGCCGCCCGTGGGGATACGCTTGGTGAGATGGATTTCGACGCCCCGGGTGACCGCAGCCGTCTCCTGTAACAGGCGCGCGGCGCGCAGTGTCAGGTCCTTGTCCTCCGGCACGCCGGGCAGGGGCGCGGCGCGGCGGATGCAGCCGTCGTCCGTGACGAGGAATTTCAGCTCATCGCCAAAATCCAGAAACTGAAAGACGGTTTGCAGCGTGTGATAACCGTCCGCACGCCGACCGGTGATGTGCAAAAACAGATTCAGCTTGGCGGGAGCGGGCCAGGTTTCCATGTGATACGGAGTTTAATTTATTGCGGCGGCATGAATCCATCTGAAATTCAGTATTCGTAGGGCGGGCATTGCCCGCCATTGCACGGCAATCGAAGCCAGTCTGGTGGGCGATGCCCACCCTACCAACTTACTTAAGCTAGAGGTTCCTTGAGTTTAATTCAGCGCCCAATGCTCGATGAGCAGGCGCACTTCCAGCGTGGCGTTTTGGGGGTCGTTTCCGTCCGCGGTCTCCGGGAGCTTCTTCACGAACAACTTGCTCGGCAGGTCGAGGGAGCCGATGCGGGTGTATTCCAGAAAGCGGATATCCCAGCCGGATTGGCGCAGGGTCTTGAGCCGGCCCCATTCGTCAAGGTCCTGGCTCGCGGCGGCCTCGGGCGCGGGCAAACCCCGCATCCAGTAATTCAACCCATCGAGCGGGATGAGCCAGCCGGTGGTGCGGAACAGGAGTTGTTGCGCATTGGGCGCGTACCAGGTTTTTTGATCTGCGTCGCGCAGTTCGGCGCCGTCGCGGTCTTGTGTGAGTCGCATGTGCCCGCGGCCGAGCGGACCGGTGATGTCGATCGTGTGCCGGTCCTGATCGCGCACCCACTGGAGCGAGGCCTGCCCGCCTTTGTCGGCGGTGCGCAGCGCGAGCCGTCCATGGAGGGTCCAGTGTGTGAGTGGCGCCAGCGCCACCTGGCGCGCCTGCCAGGTGGCGGCGGGATTTTCAGAGGGAGGAAGAGAAGGTACCGTGGTGCAGCCTGCCAGCCACAGGGCAGACAGGATGACGCCACGATAGCCCCTCACGGCTTGAATTTCTTGATGACGCTGGTGAGCGCTTCGTTGTCCGGCGTTTCGTGCAACGCGTTGGTCCACACCGACTCCGCTTCTTTCTGGTTGCCCGTGACCCAGAGCACCTCGCCCAGATGCGCCGCAATCTCGGCATCGTTGCGGATCGCGAGGGCACGCTTCAGGTATTTGACGGCCTCGGCGTGATTACCCATGCGGTATTGGAGCCAGCCCATGCTGTCCGTGATAAAGGCATCGTCCGGCTTGAGTGACATCGCCTGCTGCAACAGTTCCATCGCCTCCTGATAGCGCGTGGTACGGTCCGACAGCGTATACCCCAGTGCATTGAGCGCGTTGACGTTCTTCGGGTCCCGCTTCAGGATTTCGCGCAGGTCGCGTTCCGCGACATCGAGCATTTCGAGTTTCTCCGCCACGAGCGCACGCGTGTAGAGCAAGTCCTTGTCGCCGGGAACGGCTTTGATCACGGCGTTCAGCATCTCCAGCGCCTCGCGGTACTGCTTCGCCTCGCGCAGAAGCTGCTCTTCCGCAATCGCCACCTGCACACGCTGGCTGTCGTTCTGGACGGGAATGCTCTGCAGATATTTGCGCGCGCCGGCGAGATCGCCCTGCTTCGCCATGATCATGCCAATCCGCGTCTGCGCCTCGAAAAAATATTCGCCGTCATCCACTTCCCTGTACCAGCCCGTGGCCTCGTCATAATGCTTGTTCTGTTCCGCGATCTGACCGAGATAAAGACGCGCCTGGTCGTTATCGGGGCGCAGCTTGAGCGCATGCTTTAAATATTTCCCGGCGTCGTCCAGATGGCTGGTCTGCAAGGAAAGCAGGCCCGCGGCATAGACCGACTCGGCATCGTCGGGGCTGTTCGCCACGATACGCTTGAACTGCTCGCGCGCCTTGTCCCATTCCTTCTGGTCAATCAGAAAGCGTGCATAATTCAGGCGGACATTGTTGGCGCCGGCATTGCCGGCAAGATAACTTTCAAAGAACGTCCGCACCTTGCCCAGGTCTTTTTGTGAAATCAGGACGCGCGCCTTGAACAGGGCCGCCTCCTCCCAGGTGGGCCGCAGTTCCAGCGCCTGGTCTGTGGCCACGCGCGCTCTTTCGAGATCGCCGCCACGCACCGCGAGGTGCGCCATGGCAAAGTGGGCAGAGGCATTGCGCGGGTGTCTGTCCACCAGCGACTGCATGATTTCCTGCGCCGCGTTGCGGTTGCCACCGCGAGCCAGCGCGGCAGCGCAACGCAGGTAAGACTGATCAAGATTTTTGCGCTCCTCCTCGATGGCGAGAATTTTCTCAAACTGCGTCTTGGCCTCGGGCAGGCGATCAAGCTCGAGCAGTACCGTGGCCAGGGCTTCGCGGGCGTCGACGTCACTGGGCCGCAACTCCACCCACAACTGCGCCGACGTCAGCGCATCGGGGTAGCGTTTGGCATACAGCGACGCCAGGGTGGCGCGCTCGGCCACCCGCGGGTCGCGGGTTTGTTGCGCCACCTTGCTCAAGGTCGAGGCGGCCACGCCGACTTGTCCACGCTGTCCAGCGATTTCACCCACGAGCAGGTTGTAGAGAATTTCGGATTCAAGCGGAACCTTGGGCAGGTCCTCCGCCAATTTTGGTTTGGGGGTTTCCTCGACAACCGCCACGGGCGGTGTCACCCCGGCACAGGCCGTCACCACGGATACCGGCGCGGCAATAAGGAAATGGCGGGCAGGGAATCGGTTCATAAAGTCTCCGGACGTCACGGTGGCACGGTCGTTGGACAACCCTGGCGCACGGTTGTTCGCCCCGCTATCGAAATTAATCATGCTGTGGTTACCTTAAATAATTTAAACAGGGCCTGTTGCCCGGGGTCGCTAAGTTGAAATTATCGGGTGCGGCGCGGACTTGATATGAATTCCGTTTTGCCGCTATTTGCGGCCTTCCCTTGTACGGAGACCACCTCGCGCGCGGCGTTGCGGTTCAAGGATGGGGAAACTCCCAATGCCAAGAATTATAGTACACCCCGTCTTTGCCGCCCGCCGAAGGCTCATTATTCCACTGGTCAAAACCGATCCTGACTACATACTATATATAGAGTAGATTTGGGTCAGGGGCGGCAAATCTCAAGGCCTTGAAGCAGTCGCCAGCGCCCCAAACTTGACACGGCGTCATGATGGGTCAAAATCGCGGGCGTTATCGCGATTTCCCGGTTCTTGATCCGGCACGGATCAAGAACAAAACCTCTTAAGATTGCCAATTATCGCGGCGGCAAGGCATCTTGAGTTCAGGGCCGCGGCCGTTGTTTACCGGGGCCTATCCTTTTAAATGGTTTCATGCCGCCGCCATAATTTCCATGCATCTGCTTGCCTTTGGCATCAACCATCACACCGCGCCGGTCGAAATCCGCGAAAAAGCGGCGTTCGCGCCGGATAAACTCATCAAGGCCCTGCACGAAGTCACGCACAGCGGCGCCGAGGAAGCGGCGATTGTCTCCACCTGCAACCGCACGGAACTTTACTGCGGACTCGACCCCGCGCAGCGCGAGCACGTGATCGACTGGTTTTGTCATTACCACCACCTGAGCCGCGCGGAGATTCTGCCCTATCTTTACCAGCACCCGGACCAGGAGGCCGTCAAACACGCCTTCCGCGTCGCGGCCGGGCTGGATTCCATGATCCTCGGTGAGCCGCAGATTCTCGGGCAGATGAAAGAGGCCTTTGCACACGCCCACAAGGCCGGCGCCACCGGAAAAATCCTGAACCGCCTGTTCCAGCAGACCTTCACCGTCGCCAAGCAGGTGCGCACCGACACCGCCATCGGCGCCAGCGCGGTCTCGGTGGCCTCCGCCGCCGTTTCCCTGGCCAAGCAGATTTTCAACACGCTGTCGGAACAGACCGTGCTGCTGATCGGCGCCGGCGACATGATCGAACTGTGCGCACGTCATCTCAAGGAACAGGGCATCGGGCACATGATCGTGGCCAACCGCACCGTCGAGCGCGCCCAACTGCTGGCGGACGAGTTCGGCGCCGAGGCGATCTCGCTGTCGGAAATGCCGCTGCGCCTCACCGATGCCGATATCGTGATTACCTCCACCGCCAGCCAACTGCCTATTCTGGGCAAGGGTGCGGTGGAACGGGCACTGAAGACGCGCCGCCACCGGCCCATGTTCATGGTCGACATCGCGGTGCCGCGCGACATCGAGGCCGAGGTCGGCGAACTCAACGACGTGTATCTCTATACCATCGACGATCTCAAGGGGGTCGTGCAGGGGAACCTCGAATCGCGCCAGGAGGCCGCGCGCGAGGCGGAAAAGATCATCGACACCCAGGTGGTGGATTTCATGCACTGGGTCAAATCGCTCGACGCCGTGCCCACCATCCGGGCGCTGCGCGAGGCGGCCGACACCATACGCGAGGCCGAGCTGCGGCAGGCGCGCAGCAAACTGGCGCGCGGCGAAGATCCGAACAAGGTGATCGAGCAACTGGCGCGCGCCCTCACCAACAAGTTCACCCACCCCCCCTCCGACGCTCTTCGCAAGGCCGACCACGACGGCAACCAGGCGCTGCTCGACGCCGCGCGCCGTCTGTTCAATCTCGGCGAAGATTAAAATGAACCTAACCGCCAAGACACCAAGAAAGATAACATTAGACAGGATTCACAGGATTGAAACAGGATTAACAGGATTTCTTAATTCTAAAAAATCTTTAATCGTGCCTGCACTGTTGTATCGTGTAAATCCTGAAAATCTTGTTAATCCTGTCTATCGCTTGTCTGGAACCTGAGTCATGAACCCGTCCATTGAGACAAGGCTGAACAGCCTTGCGGAACGCTTTGAGGAAATCGAACGCCTGCTGTCGGACCCGAAGGTCATCGGCAAGCAGGATCAGTTTCGCAAGCTGTCGCAGGAATACGCCGAAATCAGCCCGGTCGTGAAACTCTACGCCGACTACCGCCAGGCGCACGACGAACTTGAGTCCGCGCAAGCCATGCTCGCGGACAGCGACACGTCGATCCGTGAGATGGCGCAGGAGGAACTTGTCTGCGCGCAAAAGCGTATCGAAGCCCTCGCAGCCGATATCCAGAAGTTGCTGCTGCCGAAAGACCCGAACGATTCCCGCAACGTATTTCTCGAAATCCGCGCGGCCGCGGGCGGCGACGAATCCGCGATTTTCGCCGGGGATCTGTTCCGCATGTACAACTATTACGCGACGCAACACGGCTGGACCGTGGAGACCATGAACCAGAGCGCCGGCGAACACGGCGGCTTCAAGGAAATCATCGCGCGCATCGCGGGACAGGACGTGTACTCGCGCCTGAAATTCGAATCCGGCGCGCACCGCGTACAGCGCGTGCCCGAAACCGAGGCCCAGGGGCGTATCCACACGTCCACCTGCACCGTAGCGATTCTGCCGGAGGTGGAGGAAATCGACGCCATCGCCATCAATCCGGCGGATCTCAAGGTCGACACTTTCCGCGCCTCCGGTGCCGGCGGCCAGCACGTGAACAAAACCGATTCCGCCATCCGCATCACGCACCTGCCCACGGGCATCGTGGTCGAATGCCAGGACGAGCGTTCGCAACACAAGAACCGCGCGCGCGCCATGTCGATCCTGTCAGCGCGCATGCTCGAAGCCGAACAGCGCAAACAGCGCGAATCCGAGGCGGCGCAGCGCAAAAGCCTCGTTGGCACCGGCGATCGCTCCGAGCGCATCCGCACCTACAACTTCCCGCAGGGACGCGTGACCGATCACCGCATCAACCTCACGCTGTACAAGCTGGACCAGGTCATGGAGGGCCGGCTCGATGAGTTCGTCGATGCCCTGCGTTCGGCGGACCAGGCCGACCAGCTCTCCACCCTGAGCGCCTGACCGCCTAACAAGTTGCCGATAAGGTCTTTTCCTTCTCCCCCCGGGAGAAGGTTAGGATGAGGGGAATATCAAAAGGCAAATGCTTGATGGAATATGAACACCCTCACCCCAACCCTCTCCCGCAGGGAGAGGGAGTTTTTCGGCAGCCTGCCAGGAAATTCAGGTAGGGTGAGCTGAGCGGCAGCGAAGCTGCACCGACACACGCAACTGGTGCGCAACGCTTCGCCTTTGCACACCCTACAAAGATACAATTCATCATGCCTCTCACCATCGAAAAATTTCTGAGATTCGCGACACAGAAACTTGAAGCTACTTCCCCGTCGCCGCGCCTCGATGCCGAGGTGCTGGCCATGCATATCTGCGGTCTGGATCGCAGCGCGCTGATTACGCGCGCCCATGCCGAGCTCGAAACGGCGCAACTAAAAGAACTGGATTACCTTCTCGCCCTGCGCCAGCGGGGTGAGCCCATCGCCTATCTCACCGGCACGCGCGAATTCTGGTCGATGGCGCTCAACGTTTCGCCCGCGACGCTGATCCCGCGGCCGGAAACTGAACTCCTGGTGGAAAAAGCACTGGCGCTTATTCCGCTGGAGGCGGCTTGGATCGTCGCCGACCTCGGCACCGGCACCGGCGCCGTGGCGATAGCCGTGGCCAAAGAGCGTCCCCGTTGTCGTGTCATTGCCACCGATTTTTTACCAGCGGCACTCAACGTCGCACGCTCCAACGTCAAAAAATTCGGCCTGACCAATGTGGAGTTGCGCCAAGGCGACTGGTTCATCCCCTTGGCCGGTGAAAAACTGGACATGATCGTGAGCAACCCGCCCTACGTGTGCGCCAACGATCCGCATCTGCAACAAGGCGATGTGCGTTTTGAGCCAATGAGCGCGCTGGCCAGCAGCGCCGATGGGCTCAACGCCATCCACCAAATCGCGGCGCAGGCACAGCAGTACCTGAAACCCGGTGGCTGGTTACTGCTGGAGCATGGATTCGACCAGGCGGATGCCGTCGCCGGACTTCTGCGACAGAAGGGTTATCGTGATATTGTTTCTCATCGGGATTTATCCGGGAACCACCGCGTCACCGAGTGCCGCCGGTAACCACGGCTGATCTCATTGGGTTCGAACACCATGGACGATAAACAACTACTCCGTTACAGCCGCCACATCCTGCTGCCGCAGGTGGGCATCGAGGGCCAGCAACGTCTGCTGGATGCGCGCGTGCTCCTCATCGGGCTCGGCGGGCTGGGCTCGCCGGTGGCGATGTATCTCGCCGCCTCCGGCGTGGGGCATCTTGTCCTCGTGGACCACGACCGCGTGGAACTGTCGAATCTTCAACGCCAGATTGCACACATTACCTATGCCATCGGCAGCGACAAGGTCGTCTCGGCGAAGCAAACGCTGACGGCACTCAACCCCGATGTGCGCATCACCACCTTCAATAAAGTGCTCGATGCCGACGAACTCGCCGAACAAGTGCGGCTGGCGGATGTCGTCGTCGATGCCAGCGACAATTTTGCCACGCGCTTCGGTTTGAACCGGATTTGCGTGGCGCAGAAAAAACCGCTCGTCTCTGGCGCGGCGATACGCCTGGAAGGCCAAGTGACAACATTCCGCGCCGACCAGCCGGACAGCCCCTGTTACCGCTGCCTGTATAAAGACATGGATGAACTCGCCGAGACCTGCTCCGAAACCGGAGTGCTGGCGCCGGTGGTGGGCATCATTGGATCGATCCAGGCCGCCGAAGTCCTGAAAATACTGACGGGTACGGGCCAGACACTCACTGGCCGGCTGCTGATTCTGGATGCGCAGACGATGGAATGGCGCGAACTGCGCTTGCGCAAGGATCCGGACTGTCCGGTGTGCGGAGGCCCATGAGCACGATCACCATTCCACGCCCGATCGTCAATCAGCTGCTGCATCTGGCACAGGCCTCTCCGGAAGAGGAGGTGTGCGGTCTCATTTCCCGCGACGCGCAGGGATTCAAAACCTGTTATCCCGTCACCAATGTCGCCCGGGACACAAAACGCTTTTTCGAACTGGACCCGAAAAGCCAGATCGACGCCATACGGGCGATGCGGGACAGCGGCGAAGAACTCGCCGCGATCTACCACTCGCACCCGGACGCCCCGCCCCTGCCCTCGCTCACCGACATCCAGCAGCACGAATACCCCGGTGTGCTTTACCTCATCATCTCGCTCAACACCAAAGGTGTGCTGGAAATGCGCGGTTTCCAGATTCATAACCGCGAAATCCGGGAAGTGGCCATCGGCCTGTAAGCCGCCACCCGGCGCTCCACTGGCAGCTATACTCCTTCTTGTAAGCGTTTGTAGTTTGTAGGGTGGGCATCGCCCACCACAAGTAACTCCGGTCACCATCCAATGGTGGGCCATGCCCACCCTACTCCTGCCAGACATTCCACTGGCGTCTATACTCCTTCTTGTAAGAGTATTGACCGGCTCAGGAAGGAGACCACATGTCTATCGCCACGTTCGTTTTTCTCGCGATCTTTGCGGCGCTGTTTCTCTATGCCGCCACCATGTTCAACAATTTCGTGCGGCTCAAGAACAACGTCGCCCAGGCGTGGTCGAACATCGACGTGCTGATGAAGCAGCGCCACGACGAGCTGCCCAAGCTGGTCGAGGCTTGCAAGCAGTACATGAAGCACGAGCGCGGCGTGCTGGAAGCGGTGACCCAGGCGCGGGCCGCCGTGGGCCAGGCGCGCGCAGCCGGTGACGTCGCCGCGGTGGGCGCGGCCGAGACCCAGCTGCGAGCCGGATTGATGAATCTCTTTGCGGTGGCGGAGAATTACCCCGAGCTGCGCGCCAACGAGAACTTCCAGCACCTGCAAAACCGCATCTCGCAGATCGAGGCGCAGATCGCTGACCGCCGCGAGTTCTACAACGATTCGGTCAACGCCAACAACATCCGCATCGAAACCTTCCCCGACAACGTGATCGCCACGCTGTTCCGGTTTGAACCTAAATTGCTTCTCCGATTCAAGGAAAGCGAGACCCGGGACGTCAACATCAAAACGCTGTTCAACGGCTAGTCATGTCGGCCTTCGCCCCGCTGGCCTCGTGGTTCGCGGGGCTGGCCAGCACCATTCACCACAGTCACCCCGTTGCCGTCGGCATTGCCATCGCGGGGCTGACGGCCGGTTCTGCCTACTGCTCCTGGCGCACCTGGCGCAACGTCAGCATTGTGCGACTGATCGAAGACACTCCCACGATTAAAATCCGATCCGCGCCCCAAGGCTACGTCGAGATCGAAGGCCTGGGAAAATTGATGGATGGCCCGCCCATCATCGCCAAGCTCTCGGGTTTACCCTGCGTCTGGTACCGCTACAAGATCGAGGAATACATCACCAGTGGCGGTAATGACCGGCATCGCTGGGAAACCGTGGACAAGGGCGAAAGCACCGAAACCTTCTGGCTGCAAGACGAAACCGGTCGCGTCGCCGTCAACCCCGAAGGCGCCGAAGTCACACCCAGACACAAAGACACCTGGCAATCCAGCGCCGCCGTCAGCGGTATCGCCTACCCCCAGAACGTGGCCGCTTTTCTCGCCGCCAACACCAGCGGCCATACCTATCGCTTCACCGAGGAGCGCATCAATTCCGGCGAACGCCTGTATGCGATCGGACTTCTGAAAAACGTGAGCAGCTATACCAGCACGCCAACCGTGGACGAAGACGTGCGCATGCTGCTGAGCGAATGGAAACAGGACCAGCCCGCGCTGCTGAAGCGTTTCGATCTCAACCGGGACGGAAAAATAGATGATAAAGAATGGATGCTGGCCCGCGCCCAGGCGCGACGCGAAGTCATGAAAAGCCGCCGTGACGAAAGCCACGATTCCGTCGACGGTCTCAACGTCCTGGGGCCAACCCGCAACCGCCACCGGCCCTATCTCCTGTCCGCCTTCACGCAAGACGAGCTGGCGAAACGTTATCAGCGATGGGCCGCGTTCTACGCAGCGGGTTGCTTTCTGCTTGGGCTGGCGACGGTGTGGGTGTTTAACGCGAAATTTATTTAATTTCTTCCCTCTTACAGCAGCTCGTCATTCCCGCGGAAGCGGGAATCCAGTTTTCTCAAGCCGCCTTCGGCTGCCCTATTTGAATCGGGCTCGACAGAATTATTTCACCCCTCATCCTGACCTTCTCCCGCAAGGGGAGAAGGAATTATCAATTGTTCGGTGGGTTACGGCAAAAGGCGCCTAACCCACCCTACATTAACTAGAACTATTTATTAAAAACGCTCTTACGCAGCATTTCCCACTGCTTGTCCCAGCCCGCGGCCGGCGAGGATTTGAATCCGCTGCGCACATAACGCGTAATCGATCCCTCGACCACGGTCAACAGCAGCACCGCGACATCCGTGACCGGCGTGCGCAGCTTCTCGCTGACCTCGGCCTCGCGCAGGATTTGTTTCAGCTGGGTTTCAATGCGCTCGAAAATCTGCGCCACGCGCTTGCGCAGGCGTTCGGTTTCGCCCACCAGCACATCGCCATAGAGCAGCCGCGCCATGCCCGGGTTTTTGTCGGCGAAACCAAGCAACAGAAACAGGATGCCCTGGATTCTCGCCTCCGCGTGCGGTTCTTCCGCCAGAATGCGCGTGATGCGGGTAAAGACCGTCTCTTCGATGAATTCGAGCAGGCCTTCGAACATCTTGGCCTTGCTCGGGAAATGGCGATATAGCGCGGCTTCGGAAACACCCACGGCGCGCGCCAGTTGCGCCGTCGTGATATGCACGCCCTGGTTAGCCTCCAGCATACGTGCAAGCGTTTCCAGAATGTCCTGACGTCGTTCGCCGCGGCGCGGTCTGGCCATGGGGACTACTCAGATCTGCCCATAATGGATAACACCGTTATGCACCTTTGCTCGCGGCGACCATCGCATCGAGCCTGACGATCAATCCGGGAATATCGCGTTCCAGCGTCCGCCAGACTTCCTCCAGATCAACGTCATCGTACTGATGAATCAGGACATTACGCATCCCGGCGATCTTGATCCAGGGAACATCGGGGTATCGGCTACGGAATTCCTCGGACAGGCGCTTCACGGCTTCGCCGATGAGAAGCAGCTGATGAAGTACGGCGGACTGGGTTTTGACATCCCTCAGAAAATCCGGCTTGTCCATGCCGCCAAGAAATTCGGTGGATAAACGCGCTGCGCGCAGGATATCCAACAGGATGACATCATCTCGCGACATAATAGGGTTGTGCGCTTTCGAGAATTATCCGGCGACGAATCGGATTCCGGCTGTGCTCCACTGCGCGCCGGGTGATCAAATCCACCTTTCGGTTGAACATAGCCGCGAGTTCCTCTTGCATGGCGGCGTGCTCAAACAACCCCCATTCCGCTTCCGGGGAAAAGGAAACCAGCACATCTATATCGCTATCTGGACGGAAGTCATCGCGCAACACTGAGCCGAACAAGGAGAATTCGATGATCTGCCAGCGCCGGCAAAACTCAGCGATGTCCTCTCTATTCAGGGGAATTCTTGGTTTCATATGCTCATACTAGCAGGTACTTAACATGATTTGCGTCAGCTTTTGATCAGCGTACCGACGCCTTGATCGGTGAAGATTTCGAGCAGCAGCGCGTGCGGCACGCGTCCGTCGATGATATGACAGGAGCCAACGCCATTGGCCACCGCGTTGAGCGCATAGTTCACCTTGGGCAACATGCCGCCGCTGATGGTGCCGTCGGCGATCAGGTCGCTGACATGCTTCGCCGTCAGGCCCGTCATCAGATTGCCTTCCTTGTCGAGCACGCCGGCGGTATTGGTCAGGAGCACGAGTTTTTCCGCCTTCAGGGTCATCGCCAGCTTGCCGGCCACGACATCGGCATTGATGTTGTAGGTCTGGCCGTCTTCGCCCACACCGATAGGCGCAATCACGGGAATGAAATCGCCGGAGTCGAGCATCGACACCAGCGCCGGGTCGATGCGTTCCACATCGCCGACGTGGCCGATGTCAATGATCTCGGGCGGCAGTTTTTCGTTCTCCTGGGGTTTCTGGAGCAACATCTTCTTGGCGCGGATGAAACCGCCGTCCTTGCCCGAAAGTCCCACGGCCTTGCCACCGTGCTGGTTGATGAGATTGACGATCTCCTTGTTCACGAGGCCGCCGAGCACCATCTCGACCACGTCCATGGTCTCGCGGTCGGTCACGCGCATGCCCTGGATGAATTCGCTTTTCTTGCCGATTTTTTCCAGGTGCTTGCCGATCTGGGGTCCGCCACCGTGTACGACCACCGGATTCATGCCGCCGGCCTACATCAACACCACGACGCGGGCAAAACTCTGCTTGAGAGGTTCGTCCACCATGGCGATGCCGCCGTACTAGATGACGATGGTCTTGC